>DATKUW010000065.1:0-32375 GCA_035530435.1 Bacillota bacterium | reverse complement strand
TCCTGTAATTACCATACCTATATTCGGCTTTTCTTTATCTTTCTCAAGCTTGATTTCTTCTTTTTTTTCCTGGATTTTTGTTAAAACTTTAATTTCTAAAATATCTTTTTTATTAAATCCAATATTATAACCTGTCTTTAACTTAAGTAAAACAATTCCTTTACTCGATTCAGGAGATTCTAATAAAAACCCTTTATAACTTTTATGCATCAGAAAAATTTCAACATAATCTCCTGGTTCTGCCTTTGTCTTTACCATATAAAATTAAAAAGATTATAATATAAAAATCTATTTGATTGAATTAAAGCAGCTCAAGAAAGATCCCTGCTAAAAATATTAAACTTAATATTCCTATAATAAACCAATTAATTGGAATGGAATATTCTGGCTTCCTCTCTGTCTTTTTTTTAGCTTTAATATTTATGAGGAGTATTAAAATCCCCATAATGCCCCCTGAGATTGCCCCTCCTATTCCTAAAACTTTCACAAATCCTGCTAGATTAAAGAAATAGACCAAAAAATATAATATTAAAGGAAAAATTGAAACAAAAAGGAATAAAATTTTTCTTTTCTTTAAATCAAATATAAAATAATCTTTAAGAGAAAAGCTAAGAACGAAAAAACTCGTCATCATAGTGAAGATTCCAAGTAATAGCAATATGATTCCAAGTATTCCTCCAAAAGAAAGAGTGGCAACTTCTGATATATTTTTTCCCAAAACACCTACAAAAACAAAACTGAACATAATATATAAGACAATAGGAATCAAAACACCAAGAAGAATTGATTTTTTCAGTAATTTTCTATCCTGACCAACTTCTCTTCTTAATTCAGGTATAGAAGTAAAGCCAAGCAAGGCAAAAAGAACAATTCCATAAGGAAGAAACAATTTTGACATGTTTAAATGTGCAATATTTTCTAATCTTACACCTGGAAAAAGTAAGAAGAACACGACAAAAATAATAGATATAATTGCAATGACTCCCCAATAACCTATATTTTTTAATCGTTTCAAACCACCTTGTAAAAGTGTAGTCATGACAACCCAAAAACCAACCCCAAACAACAGAGAATACTCAATTCCCCCTGTAAAAAGTTTTGAAAGGCTTTGTCCTTCTCCAATAAGGTATGCTAAAAGAGCAGAGTAGACCCCAAAGATAACTGCAAGAAACATGATTCTCTTCCCCCATAGACCTAGATATTTTTCTGAATAGCCTGGCAACTGATGAGTATCCTTAGTTCTTAATGTGATCTCACCAATATAAAGATTTACAAGAAGTACTATGGCTCCAAGAAAAATAAGCCAAAATAGTCCTATGAGAAAACCAGATTGTGCAAAAACATATGGAAGCCCTAATATTCCCGCACCTATGATTGTTCCTGTAAGTGTAAATGCTGCAGATAAGAATTTTCTTGTCTTGTTCATTCTCTTTTTTTTAAAATAGGCTCGGAGGGATTCGAACCCTCATCGGCCGGGCCGAAACCGGACATTCTATCCATTGAACTACGAGCCTTTAAATAAAGTGGATTTGGGAGAATAAAAAGCTTTTTATGTGTTGATATTTTAATATTTAAATGGCATTAAAGAGACATCACAAATGGATAATCGGAAGTTTTACTTCTTTAATTCTAATTTTTATGATAACTATAAGCATATTTACATACATGCTTTTTATAAGACAAGAGGTTAATTATAATTCTCTCAATGAAAAAATAAGTGATTTTAAAATGGAAACTCAATCAAACATAAATTCCTTGTCAGATGGTGTGATAAAAACCAAAAGTGATCTAGAAACTAAACTAGGAATTGTTCAAGAAGAATTTAGTTTATTACAAGCTTCAGCAGGTGAAGATTTTTCAGGAATAATAGAAGATTCTATTTTGTCTGTTGTAACAATCAAAACTGACATAAGTCAAGGAACAGGTTTTATAATTGACGAAGAAGGGTATGTTGTAACAAACTATCACATCATGCAAAATGATAATGCAGCCACAGTAATAACTTCTAACTATGAAAATCACGCAGTAAGTTTAATAGGATATAACTCTGAATTTGATATCGCTTTATTAAAAATTTCTGGAATTTATGAAAAACTTGAATTAGGGAATTCTGATAATATTCAGGTAGGAGAAAAAGTAATTGCTATAGGCAATCCTTTAGGATTACAGTTTTCAGTCACACAAGGAATTATTTCAGGAGTTCATCGAACAGGTCCTAATGAGCTTTCTGTTTATATCCAGACAGATGCTGCATTAAATCCAGGAAATTCAGGAGGACCTTTAATCGACATAAATGGAAAAGTCGTAGGAATAAATAATTTCAAAATCGCAGGAGGTAGTGAAAGTCTTGGTTTTGCCCTTGAATCAAAATATATAAAAGAGGCTGTGAATGATATATACCAAGAAGGAACAGGTGAGAATTTAATTTAACATGTCTGGAAAAAATATTAAAAAAAAGGTTGCAAAAGAATCTGATATAGAAGAAACATTAAGTAAAATAATAAAAAAATACAAAAAAGAAATTATTTCCATCATATTTGAAAAAAATAAAATCTTATTAATTCTAAATTCAAAAACAAGAGAAATAAAAGATTATTGCAGAAAATTCGATTTCAGGTTTGAAGTAATTTCTTCTCAAAATTATCTCGGCAGGATTATAAAAGGAAACCAACAATCATACTTCAATCTTTCAAAATCAGAGATTCTTTACGATCCTGGAAGATTTTTAGATCCTTTGCAAGAATTAATCAAAGAAGGGAAAGTTATCCCAATGAAAGAAAGTTTGATGAACAGATTTGATTCAATAAATGACTATTTTAAAAAAATTAGCATGATAAAACATAAAATTCTAGATAATATTTATAATTCAGTCATAGACTTTTCTCAAGCATTGCTTATTGAAAATCACAATATTTATAGCACACAAAAAGAAACAATAAAATATTTAGAAAAACATTTTGCAAAACCAGGGATTATAGGTAAGGGTGATTACGAAAATGTTAAAGAAATAATTATCTTATTCAAAGATATTGAACATAAAAAGAAAGAAATGATTTCTGGAAAAGAATTAGATTCTTTGCAAAAAAAAGCAGAACTTTACAAAGAAAAAGTTACGAATTTGTTAGGAAAAGGTTAGAATTCTCATTACAAAAATCTTTAAAAATACCTTATTCTTTAATATGATATGGTGAAAAAAGAAGATGAAAAGTATGGAAAAATGACTATAAAGGCTATTAGAGAAGGAAATTTTTATGATGCTGGACAATTTGCTGAAAAAATAAAGGATAAAAAATTAGTAAAGGGATTGTATAAAAAAGCCGCGGTTGAAACTGCTGGAAAAAACTGGGCCTGGTTTTATGATGCTGGACAATTTGCTAAAAAAGTAGGAAATGAAAAGTTAGCAAAGGAAATGTATAGAAAAGCATCTGTGGATGCTGTTAAAAAAGGAAAGTTTAGAAATGCTGAGGAATTTGCTAAGAGGGCAGGAGATAAGAAATTAACAGATGAAATCAGAAAAAGACTAGAAAAATAATTTTGTTTTTTCTTACAATAAAAATCTTTATAAATAAGATTTGATTAATAATATCATGGGTGCGAAGGCTATTAAAAATGCTATTGTTGCAGGGGCAATTGTTGGTGCACTTGCAGGCTCACAAACCATCAATTTACTAGATTCTTATGAAAAAGCCTTAAATTCTGCTAGATATGCAACTAAAACAGAAATGGTTACTTATGAAAAAGCATTTAAAAAAGATTCGTCTCTCAAGGACAATCCTGTTTTATCAGAGGGATATAAAGAAGCTTTAAAAGACCATGAAAGAGTGAGTACTCGTCTAGAAAAATATCAGCAAGCAGGTGATGCAAAAAAAACAGGGATGGTGGCAAGTGACTTTAAAAGGTATGGATTAACTGCAAAGTCATTTAAACCCGCTGTTCCACTATCTAAAGAAGGGGCAAAAAAAACAGGTACAGGGGCTGTTGGTGGTGCTACTGTTGGATTAGGCGCATTAGGGGCATGGAAGATAAGAAAAAAAAGACGAAGTAATCGAAGAAGATAATTTTTCTTATTATAAAAATCTTTAAAAATGACTGTTTCTTTAATCTAATATGCCCAAAAAAGAAAGCTCAAAAAAAGGATATATGACTTTATTTAGAGGTTATGTAAAAGATAGAGAGTTCATGTATGCTAAGAGATTATATGAAAAGCTAGGAAAGGAAGATAAAAAATTGGCGGACAAATTTTGTTATGAATACGCCTTAAATGAGCTTAAAAACTTGGAAGGTCGTCCAAGGGGATGGAGAAATGCTGCAAATATTATAGGAGGGGTGGAAAATAAAGAATTAGCAAATAAGATTTATAAAAAAGCTGCTGAGGATGCCTTTAAAAAAGGATATTTTTCTTATGTTGATGAATTTGCTAAAAAATCTGGAAATAAAAGATTAATCAATGAGCTATGTTCTAAATATACAGATAGTTTAGAAGAATACAAAGAAGCGCTAAATGATCAATTTAAGGTAGGATTACTATTAGAAGAAGCATGGAAAAAACCAGTAGAAAGAATAATGGGTAAAAAAAACCTCAGAAAAAAATTAGAAGCTCAGGCAAAGTCAAAGAAAAAAAAATAAGGGATTAGAATTCTTATTGATTGAATAAATCAATCCAAAATATTATAAATAATAAAAGGGTTAGATTAACATGGAAAAAAAGGTGTTAAAAGAGATAAAGGATTGGTGCGTTATTCTAACCAAAGAACATTTTAAGGGGTTTATAAAAGCAGCTTGGATTTTTGGAAGTTCTATAAAGAAAAAAACGCAAAAAAAGGCAAATGACATTGATATTTTTTTATTGGTTGATGATACTTCAGAGAATTATCAAGAAAATATGGCCAAACTTTCCAATGTAACTAGTGTTATAACAAAACACAGCAAATTAAATCTGCATTTTCAAAGACCTGTCCCATTGTCTTTATTATGGTCATTAGTTATAAAGGGAGAACCATGGATTATTACTGCAATAAAAAATTCGCTAGTTATCTATGATCCTTATAATTATGCAATTTTATTAAAAAAACTTATTAAAAATAAAGGAAACATCAGCAGAGATATTAAAGCAGAAAGATTGATGAGTAGGGCAGAAGATGTTTTAACAGAGAACAGAAATTTAAGGATGGAATTCATAGGAGAGTTGTTTCTCGCTTGCTTAGAAGCAGCACAGATATATCTTCTTTTAAAAAATAAAACTATTTACAAACCGAGAAAAGCAATTAAAGAATTGAAAAAATTAGAAATAGATACAGATGATTTTTTTGAAATACTAAATTTAAATGAAAAAGCAAATAAGGGAAATTTGTCTGAATTCACAGGAGAAGATTTAGATTATTATTCAAAACAGACAAATCGATTTATTTCAAGATTAAAAAAATTGTCGGCAGAAGAAGTTAATGTAAAATCATAAAAATCTTTAAAAATGCCTTATTCTTTATTATAACATGCCAAAAAAAGCAAGCACAGAAAGAGGATATATGACTAAACAAGAAGTTATTTCTCATCTTGATGGATTAAAAACAGACGAAGGCAAGGCAAAATATCTTTCTCAGATTCTTTCAAAAAAAGGTTTGTTAGCTCCTGAAACCTACAAATCTGTTCAGGAATCTGCAGATAAGATATGTGGGAAAGCAGCTGTGGAGGCTGCTGAAAGGGGATGGTTTGGTGATGCTTGGGCATATGCTAAGAAAATAAAAGATAAGAAATTAATAGATGAAATATATGGGAAAGCAGCTGTGGAGGCTGCTGAAAGGGGATGGTTTGGTGATGCTGGGAAATTTGCTGAGAAAATAAAAGATAAAAAACTAGCTGATAAGATGTATAGGAAGGCTGCTTTGAGTGCTGTTGGAAGGGGAAAGTTTGGTGATGCTGGGAAATTTGCTGAGAAAATAAAAGATAAAAAACTAGCTGATAAGATGTATAAGAAAGCAGCTGTGGAGGCTGCTGAAGAAGGAATGTTTGGTGATGCTGGGAAATATGCTGGAAAAGTAGGTGATAAAAAGTTGGCAAATGAGATGTATGGAAAGGCTGCTTTAGAAGAACTTAAAATAGGAAGGTTTAATGATGCTAGAAAATGTGCTGAGAAAGCAGGGGAATATTTAAAACAAAATCACCCTGATAAATTAGCCGATATTTATGAAGGAGCAGGAAAAGTAATAAAAGCAAAAGATCTCAGAAAAAAGCTTGAAGCACAATCAAAGAAAAAAAAATAAGGGATTAGAATTCTTATTGATTGAATAAATCAATCCAAACATTTATTAAATAATTTCACTATTCTCAAGCATGAAAGAAGAATCTAACAAAGGTCTAACAGTAAAAAAGGGAAAAAATTTCAGTAAATGGTATACTCAAATTATTGAAAAAGCAGAAATCACAGACACGAGACTAGGAATCAAAGGGTTTGTCGTTATAAGACCTTGGGGTGCGAGAATAATTGAAAAGATATATGATTTCTATGAAGAAGAGCTTCAGAAAAAAGGACATGAGCCCACAATTATGCCTTCTGTTATTCCTGAAGCAAATCTAAAAAAAGAATCGAGTCACATTCAAGGATTTACACCAGAAGTTTTTTGGCTTGAAAAAGGAAAAGAAGAGGAAAAACTTGCTTTGCGTCCTACAAGTGAGACCCTCTATACCCCTATGTTTAAATTATGGATAAGAAGTCATAGGGATCTGCCTCTGAAATTATATCAGAGAGGCTCTGTTTTTAGATGTGATACAAAAGCAACAAGACCATTAATTCGTGGCAGAGAATTTTATTGGATTGAAACGCATAATGCCTTTGCGACAAAGAAAGATGCAGAAACCCAAGTCCAGGAAGACATCAAAACCACAGAAACAATTATGCACCAAAAATTCTGCATACCTTTTCTTCCATTAAAAAGGCCTGATTGGGACAAATTCGCAGGTGCAGAGTATACCATTGGCTCTGACGTTCTAATGCCTGATGGAAGAGTTATCCAACAGCCGTCGACTCATCTAATGGGACAAAAATTCTCAAAAGTATTTGACGCGAAATTCAAAAATGAAAAAGGGCAGGAAGAATATCTATGGACAACTGCATATGGTCCTGCGATGTCGAGAATTTTAGTATCAATAATTTCAACACATGGAGATGGTTCTGGTATGGTTCTTCCTTTTTCAATTTCTCCAGTTCAAATAATCATCGTCCCTATTTTTACAACAAAGAACAAAAACAAAATTTTGAAATATTGCAAAGAAATTAAAGACAAACTAAAAAATCTAAAAGTTAAAATTGATGATTCTGAAAAAAGACCAGGAGAAAAATATTATGAATGGGAACTAAAAGGTGTTCCTTTTAGGCTAGAGATTGGTGAAAAAGAGATTAAAAACAAAGAACTCACAATTTATACCAGAGACACCCAAAAAAAACAAAAGATAAAATTAGTTCAGATACAAAACATTGCAAAACTTGGAAAAGAGCTTGATGAGAGATTGAAAAAAAAGGCAGAAAATCTTCTCAAAAAGAGCATAATAACCTGTAAAACAAAAGAACAACTTAAAAAAACAATTAAGGAAAAGAAAATAGCAAAAGTAAACTGGTGCTTTTTAGATAATAAGGGAGCAAAATGTGCAGAATGTGTGGAAAAAGAAATAAATGCAGAGGTCAGGGGAACTCTTGCAGATAAAAAAGAAAAACCAACAGGAAAATGTATCATATGCAATAAACCAGCAACAGTAGTTACATACATAGCTAAGAGTTATTAATTTTTCTTAGACTTGTTTCATCAAATTTTCTCTAAATTTTTCCATATCTTAAAATTTTTAAATTTTAATGAGTTAGAGATTTTTCCAGATTCTTTTTAAAAATCTCTAGATCTTCAATTCTAATTTGGCCACCAACAGCGTCTTCGTGCCCTCCACCAGTAGCATCTTCAAAATCTTTAATTGCTTCTAAAAGGAGATTTCTAGACTTCGGCCCTCTTACAGAAATATTTACCTTTGCCCCTTTAACATATGCAACAACAACAATTTTATCAGGAAAAAAATAACGCAGTTCATTTGATAGTTCTGCACTTATGCTTAAATCCCCTCCATATTGGAAAAAAAAGATTTTTTCTTGTTTTTTCCCTATAGAAATCGCTTTTTCAAATAGTTTCTGATATTTTGATTCTACTTGTCTAAATCTGTGGTGTAAGCTATAATTTTTATTATTTTCTTCTAAAATTTCATAAGGACTTTTACTTTTTATTAAAAATCTTATCATATTTATCACATTAGTTGTTCTATCTTTAAGACCAAAACTAAAAATTCGTGCAATTCTTCCTATTTGAGACTTATAATAAATGTCAAGGGCTTCTTTTGATTTAACAGAAAGATCAGGATATTTTTCTTCAAATTCATCATAAAAAGGGGGGGTAAATTTATCAGAGATGCACCCTATAATTGCTATCCACAAATCTTCTTTTTTGTTTGTTATCTGGTAACAAAGAGCTGTTACCGGTTCTTCGCTCTTTGATTTGTTTTGAAGAGGGTTATAATAATTAACAAAGGAGGGAATAGTTTTCTTATCGATAATGTGGTGGTCTATCCATACAATAGGAATATTTGTTTTTTCTGCCTCTTCAAAAAACTCTTTTGAAACAACAGGTTTATCTAGAATAAAAATATAATCTGCTTTAAGTTCATTAACTTTTCTAAAATAATCTTTAAGTAATTCTGGATAAGATTTTATAGCCACTCCCTTACCTCTTCCCAAATATCTCTGAAACAAAAGAAAAGAACAGAGTCCATCTTGATCATTATCAAAAAAGAAAATTGGGTTTTGAGCCCGATTCAGATGCTCTTTAATTTCTTTTACTTGTTTTTTTGTCAGCATTATTATTTCGAATCAGATTTTCTTACCCATAAGTATTTTTTCTTTTAGATTTCTTATTTCGCTCAAAAGTGAATCAACAAGGTCTTCATTTTTAAATAATGGTTTTAAAGATTCTTTATCAAGATTGAATATATCGTCGAGCGTCTTGAAATTTTTAGAAAGAATTTTTGTGTCTTTCTTAAGTAGATTTGTTTTATTTAAAATTCTTGTACCTTTAGAAGAGATTGCGTTATCATGGAGTTCCCCAAACAGAACCCTCAATACATTTGAAGTTTCAATGAGAAAATCAAAATTCATATTCTTTAAAATTTCATCTATTTTTGAATATTTTTGACCAAAATAATCTTTGAGGATGCTCTCTCTTTCTTTATTCAGATTTTTTGTAAGTTCTTTTAATCTCATGCTTACAATAATCCCTTCTTTCCCAAGCTCAATTAAATATTTTTTAACATTCTCTGAGATTCTTCTTATCATTTCAAGTGTTTGTAAAACATTACAAACATCTCCCATAGTTGTAAGATTTGTTATTTCGAGGACGTTCAGATGAGAAAAAAGATCGTCGAAAACATCTTTCTGCTTTTCCAAAATTTGTAGAGTCTCTGCTGCTCTTCTAAGAATTTCAGAGGTTTCTTCTAAGAAATAACGCTCTTCTTTAAAATAAACCATGATTTTATTTTTTCTTTCAGATACTGCAATAACAATGGTTGCTATTTGTCTTGCTGTTCGTTCTGCTGCCTTATGCCTCGTTCCTGTTTCTTTAGTTGATATCCTTATATCAGGTGTCAGCAAAGTATTAGCATATAGAATTTTTTTTAAATCTTCTGAAAGAATTATAGCCCCATCCATTTTCGCTAATTCGACTAATTTCTGGGGGGTGAATCTGCAGTTAATCTTAAAGCCCCCTTCAACAATACTCAAAATTCCCTCTTTTTCCACCACAATTAAAGCTCCCATCCTCGCTCTAAGGATATCATCGAGAGCTGTCCTTATCGCTGTTCCAGGAGAAATAATTTTCAGAACATCGAGCAGTTTTTTTTCTTCGGATTTTTCCTTAATTTCTTTTTTTTGCTTTAAATCAGACTGATTCTGAAACATTTCTTTTGTTTTTTGTTCTACTTTTTGTTCATTCATAAAAATAAAAAATATCAAATCTATATAAACTTTTATCTAAAAATAATAAAAGATTAGGATTTAATAGCCGCCCAGAGCAAGGGAAGAGCTATTGTTGCATCACAGAAAACATCTACATAATCTTTTTCTTTTTCTGCTTCCTTATTCATTTTCCCCCATGAAATCCCTTCTTCTAAAGGGGCTCCAGAACTGCCCCCTGGCTCAGGACCGTCTATGGTTATCTGAATCCCATAACTAGCCCCCTTGGAAAACTGTAGACTCTGTTGAATAAAGTTTTTTGGAACTCCCCCACCTAAATAAATAACCCCGTTCTTTTTTGAACTCCAAGCAATATCAATAATTTCCTTCATGTCGTCAAAAACATCTATTTCAATTTTCTTTCCAGAAATAGTTCTTCCCCAAACCATAAGCCCAATACCTGAATCAGAAATTCCTGGACAAAAGATAGGAATCTTTTTTTCATAACAAGTTCTTAAAATACTGTTGTTCCCTTTTGGAAGAGATTCCCCTATTTTTTCTAAAAAATCTCTTATATTCTTTGAATTTTGGAATTTCTCCCAATTTTTTTCAAAAAATTCTTCAAGTTTTTCATAAACTTCATTCTTCATAAAAACATTATGAATTCTATCAAATCCTTTTTTATGAAAATCCACGTCATTCCAAACATCACACTGATAATGTTCTTCTCCTAATGCTTCTATTAAATCATGGGTAAGGTTTGCTCCTGTAGTGACTAAAACACTGATTTTGTTTTCATTTACCATATCAATAAAAATTTCCTTCATTCCTGCAGGCACCATTGCACCAGCAAAACCTAAAAAAACCCTACACTCGTTATCAGAGAACATTTTTTTCATAATTTCAGTGGCCTTTCCTATTTTTCTAGCTCCAAAACCTGCATTTTTCATTTCTTCAGCTAATTCAGAAACCTTCATTTCCTTTTTTATTCTTACAGGCTTTATTTTTTTCATTTTATATATTTAAATTGTCGTTAATTGGTTGTAAAAACACTTAAAAATTAATTTAATTAAAAATATTAGAATCGATAGATAGGAATGGCCAAACTTTCAAGAAACTCTGTGTTTTGATCCATATGAAATAAAAAAACACCGGATTTATAAAGCTATCTAAAAAAAAACAAATATTCCATCACAAAAATCTTTTTAAATGAAAAACTTATTATAAAATCATGAATAAATGGCTTGAGTTAATCTTAGGGTTGGTTCTTCTTATAGGAATAATTTTAATAGGTTGGGCTTCGTCTGCATATTCCTGGGTGCTGCTTGGAAAAGATTTTAATCTTTTACATGCTGCATGGATTTTTCTTAAAGGAGGAATTTTCTGGTTTATTGTTATAATAGCCTTTTTGTTAATCATTCTAGGTATAAATGATTTAAGAGGATAAATATTTTTCAAGAAACAGACTAGATTAAAAATAACTTATCAAAAAAAGGCAATGAGGATGCCCTCTATAATTGCTGCAATTAGTAAAAGAGGGAATATTATAAAAATGAATATTCTTAAAGAATTATTAAGTTTGAAAAAAAAGTCTCTGAATTGATATTTTCTCAAATTTTTATTTGATATTAGGGTTAATATTATCGAAAGGGGTAAAAATAAAATTCCCGCAATCAGAGCCAAAGTATTTTTTCTTTTCCAGTAATATTCAAAATATCTGTAAACAAAAGGCAGACCTAATTTTAAACCAAGCCCTGCTGAAATAAACAATGCAGGCAATTCAAAAATTCCATGAGGGAAAAGCCTCCACAAAACAGAAATCCCTGCCCCATGAACTGTTATTGAAGATACAAATCCCAAAAGATATCCGTTTAAAACAGAAACCACAATTGAAAAAATTCCAAAAGCTGTTCCAAATATCATTGCAAAAAAACTGCTCTGAAAGTTATTTAAAAAAATAAAGCTTATCAGCCCTCCCATTGACATTCCTTCTGTCATTTCCAACAATTTTTGGATATATTGAAGAATTTGCTTTTCAAGAGACTCTGAAACAGGAACAAAAGCCCCTATAAGAACAAATAAGAAAAAAATAATTAGAATTGCATAAATAAAATTTTTAGATTCCTTGAGATATTCCCAACTTTTTCTATAATTCTCTTTAAAAAATTTTTCTGTTTTTTTCTTCACCATTTTAAAATAAATATTCTGGTTTCTAACTAAAATATTTCTTGATATATCTCGTTTTTTTCTTATATTTCTTTTTCAAATATAGCCCATAGATTATTCCTGTAATAAGTCCCCCAAAATGAGCTGTATTTCCTATTGGAAGACCTCCTACAAATGAAATAAGCCACAGAATAACAAGAATTCCTGGTCCAGCATATTTCATTTTTATCGGAATTGGAATAAACATAACAAAAACAGGGAGATTAGGAGTTAAGAGAACCAATAAACCAACTAATCCAAACAAGGCCCCTGACGCTCCTACAGCAAAAGTATTGAAATCAGCAGGGAAAAATAAAGATAAAAAAACAAAAAATACTCCTGCAAGCAAACCAGAAAGCATATAGAAATAAAAGTATCTCTTTTTTCCGAGAATTTTTTCAATGAGCGAGCCTATAAAAAAAAGTGAAAACATATTTGCAAAGATATGAAAAAACGACCCATGCATGAACATACTTGTAACAAACGTCCATAGGAATTTTCCTTGAACAATATTTGAAGGTTTTATTGCAATATAATCTAAAGGTATGTTTAATCCAATTAAAATTGTAAAAAATAGAAACGCAATGACATTAATCAAAACTAAAATAAGGGTCAAACTAAAGGAATTAAAAGGACTTCTTTTCTTTTTTGAAGAAATATTATAGATTTTTGCCATTTCTAAAATTATCTTTTAGACTTACTTTTCTTTTTGATTTTCAGGTTTTTGGACTTTTTTTCAGATTTCTTTTTTCTCTTGGGAGGAGATTTTACTTTTTTTGCTGTTTTCTTAATTGGTTTCTTTTTCGTTTTCTTCTTAGATGGCTTCTTCTTTACCTTCTTAATTGGCTTCTTTTTTGTTTTTTGAAGTGGTTCTTTTTTCCTAAGTAGTCTCTTTTTCTTTGATATTCTTTTAACTTTCGCTTTTTCTTTTTTTATTTCTTTTAATTTAACCTTTTCAACTTTCTCAACCTCTTTTCTTATTTCTTCTTCTAGAAATTTCAAATCCCTTCTGAATTTTTCAAGACTTTTTTTCATTTCTCTTATTAGTTTGAGATTGTCTTTAAGAGCAAGAACATCACCACATTCATTACAAGTAAAACTACAGGTCAATGCATTTTCTTCGGTAATCTCTATAATACATCTTTCACATACATAAAATCTTTTGGTTTCTCTGCTCTTTATTTTATGTTCCAGTTGATCTATCCTTTTGAATAAATCCGCCTTCATAAATTCAAGAGCTTTCAAAATTTCAATCTTCCAGAAGTAAGTATACCACCCTTTCTTTTTGTCTTTCTTTCTTATATAAGAAACCAGGCCATGATCAGAAATTTTATATAAAATATTTCTTGTCTGATTAATCGTAAGATCTAATTTTTTTGCTATAATAAATTCATTTATGTGTTTCTTTGTATCTAACAAATCTACTATGTCTTCTGCCTGTTTTCCTGCAGTGAGTGTGATAACTTCCTTAAGAATTTTTTTTAAAGTATTATCTGGATTCTTTTTAAGAGAGAGCTCTTTATTTTTATTTTCGGTTTTTTCTTTTTTCTTTGTTTTTTGTGTAATCATAAGCTTAGCCCCGGAATCTTAAACAAACCTGAATAGATTAAATAACTTTCGATTAATTTATAATTTTTATAAAAAAATAAAAGTTTTTAAACCTGAGGGATATTTTATATATATTAGAAAATCTATATTCAAGTGATAAAATGGGGTTATTTAACAAAAAAAAAGAGGTAAAAAAAGAGGTCTTTTCATTGGCGGCTCTTCCAAAACTTCCTGAATTTCCAAGATTAGATGATGAAAGTACTCAAATACACAAATTACCAAGTTTTCCTTCTAATTCCTTAGGTACAAGGTTTTCTAATAATACTATAAAAGAAGCTGTGACTGGGGGAAAAGAGGATGAGCTCCCTGCAGATGATTTCTTTGATGAGGATGATATGAGGATGATGCAGGAGCCAGCAAGAAAACCCCTAATAAGAGAAATAAAAGAAGATACATCAGAAAGGCTAAAAAGAACAGGATTCAAAAACGAAAAGAGCTTTACAGAACCCATATTCATAAGAATTGATCGGTTTGAAGAAGCATTAAGAATTTTTAATGAAACAAAGAAGAAACTATTAAATATTGAGAGAATTCTCGAAGAAGTCAAGAGAATAAAAGAAAAAGAAGAAAATGAATTGAAAACCTGGGAAAACGAAATAAGGTCTATGAAAGAACAGATAGAAAAAGTAGACAAGGATATTTTTTCTAAAATATAAAAATGATTAAGGAAAACCCCGTACATATAGGGCTTAAATACCAAGAAGCTTTTCAAACAAAAAGAGATATTTTATCATTACAAGTAGCCATCTTAAAGATTGCCAAAACCATCAGAGGATATGGTTTTTATAGATCTCAAGAACTTGAATTAAAATCAGAACTTTACAAAGAATTAAAAGAACTAAAAATGTCTTTGGGAAGGTTGCAGAAAGCACTTCCAAAACCAAAGATTCCAGACATACTCAAAGAAGACTTTGGAGAAAAAACAGAACCTAAATCTAAAAAAATAAAACCTCTTGAAAGAAATTTAGAGGAAGAATTACAGGAAATTCAAAACAGACTTAACGATTTACAAAGAAAAGGGGTTTAATCAAACAATTTTTAAAATCCGAATTCTATTTTAAATGATGGACCGAAAGCAACTTATTCAAAAATATCTAAAATTCTTTGAATCAAAAGGGCATAGAATAATTCCGAATGCTTCTTTAATTCCAAAAGATGACCCAACTGTTCTTTTCACAACAGCAGGCATGCATCCTTTAATTCCTTATCTTTTAGGACAAAAACACCCTCTTGGAAAAAAACTTGTAAATGTTCAAAAATGCATAAGAACAACAGATATTGAAGAAGTTGGAAACAAGACACACCATACTTTTTTTGAAATGCTTGGGAACTGGTCTTTAGGAGATTATTGGAAAAAGGAAGCCATAGAAATGAGTTTTGAATTTCTAACAAAAATTCTAAAGATAGATTCTCAAAAGATATCTGTAACTTGTTTTGCAGGAGATAAAGATGCTCCACGTGATACAGAATCTGCAAAGATTTGGAAATCGCTTGGAATCAAGAAAATAAAATTCCTAGGGAAAAAAGATAATTGGTGGGGGCCTGCAGGAAAAACAGGGCCTTGCGGACCCTGCACAGAGATGTTTGTTAATGGATCTGAAATTGGAAATGATGTTTTAATGGAATATGATAAAGATAATAAAGGTCATTACAATAATGCAACACAAAAAAATATTGATTTTGGCGGTGGTGTTGAGAGAACCCTTGCTGTTTTAAATGATCTGGATGATAATTACATGACAGAGGTTTGGAAACCGATGATAGATGAATTAGAACATTTATCAGGAAAAAAATACAAAGGTAATGAAAAAGCAATGAGGATAATTGCAGACCACATCAAAGCAGCTGTTTTTATGATTGCTGATGGAATTACACCAAGCAATACAGAACAGGGATATGTCTTACGAAGACTAATTAGAAAATCTATAATGAATTTCCGAAAATTAGGCAGGGAAGACGATTGTATTAATGAACTTGCAAGAATAGTTTATAATATTTATCCAGATTATAGATATTTACATTCACAAAAAAATCATATCTACAAAATTATAAAAGAAGAAGGGGAAAAATTTAAATGGAGTCTAAATAAGGGATTAATTGTATTTGATAAATTAATAAAAAATAAAAAAACTCTTTCTGGAAAAGACGCATTTCTTTTATACCAAAGCTATGGATTTCCAATAGAACTTACAGAAGAATTAGCAAAAGAAAAAAAGATAAAGATCAGTAAAAAAGGTTTTGAGCAAGAACTCGCTAAACATCAAAAACTTTCGCAAAAAGCCTCTGCAGGAAAATTTAAATCAGGACTTGCCGATCATTCTGAGAAAACAACCAAACTCCACACAACCACACACATTTTAAATGAGGCCCTAAGAAGAGTTTTAGACAAAAACGTTAAACAGAGAGGTTCAAATATAACTTCTGAAAGATTAAGATTTGACTTTAATTTTCCGAGAAAACTTACAGAGCAGGAAATAAAAAAAGTTGAGGATTTGGTCAATAAAAAAATCACTGAATCTATTCCTGTTAAAAGAGAAGAAATGCCTTTGAAAAAAGCCTTAGCTTCTGGAATACAGTCAGAATTTGGCGCGAGATATCCTGATATAGTGGGTGTTTATAGCATTGGAAATTTTTCAAGAGAAATCTGCGCAGGCCCGCATGTAAAAAACACACTGGAAATTGGAAAATTCAAAATTCTAAAAGAAGAATCGTCTGCTGCCGGCATCAGAAGAATCAAAGCTGTTATAGAATAATCATGCAACATAATATTCTTCAATAAGGCCGTATTTTGTTTGGAGTTCTTTTAGTTTTAAATCTCTGGATAAAACAAACTTTCCTTGCCTCAATCGCCTTATTATTCTCGCATCCTTATATTCATACAAACTTATTCCAAGAGAACCCCCTTCAGAAAGAATCATAATTTCTGGCTCTGAATCTAGAGTTATTCCTCCAACATATTCAATTGATTCATCACTTAATATTGCAGGACCTGTTGTCTCAACAAAACAATAACCAGTTCTACCAAAACTTTTGCTAAATGGACATCCAATCCCTAAAGCCTCATGATTTTCTTCTGCATAATAAAAGAGGGAAGCTTTGTAACCCATCTCCCTTAAAAGAAAAGCTAAAAGTGTGGTTTTCTCTCCGCAAATCCCTTGACCATCATATAAAACCTCATAATTATATCTTGAATAATTTATCTCCTTCCCTATAAATGAATCAGTTTTATTTGAAAAACCATAATCAATATTCTGGACCATACTTATCGCAATCCTTACCTGATCCTTTTTATCTTCAGTAATTTCTTGTATTTTTACAACTAGGGGTATTAATAATTCTCTCTGTTCTTTCTCATTCATATTTTTAAGTTTAAAATCCGCCCTTGAAGGGGTTTCATTACCTGAATAGTAAATAGATCTTGGAACATTTGAAAGATAATCATACAGCCCCCCATAAACAACAAAAGATATTTCTCCTCTTTCTCCCCGAAGAACATAATCTAGAAATATGTTTTTCGGATTTGTCTGATATTTTGAAATGCAAATCTCTTCTGATTTTGTTGTTAGATTACTGCACCCACAGATAGAAGCCTTCTCTATTAAAGTGCCATTATTACAATAATAGGGTTTTGCCAATGAACAACCATCATAAAAAGTTCCGTCATTACAAACAGAGATTTTTCCAGATTTATAAGCGACATAAATCGCAACTAGAGCTAAAATCATGATCACAAGAAGCATTATTAAAAAATACCTCACCTCTTTTTTTATTTCCATTTTTATTCCAAATAAATCCCCGGTCTTCCTTTATTGACTTTTTTTGATTTGTTTTCAGGATCATACTTATTTTTATCACTTACAGAATAAATTCTTACATCGAGATTGGTTCTTTTTTTGATTTTACCTAAAGAATCCTCATATATCTTTTTTTCATTTGGAATTATATAAACCATTGCCTTTTTCGGTTTTGTTTTAACAATTCTCAGAATATTATTAATATCCTTTATCAAAATCTCAACCTGTTCCTCTTGTTTCTCTAGTTTTTCATCTATCTTTTTCTCGTCAGAAATTGGCCATTTTTGTAAGCTTATAAAATTTTTATTCCCAAGCTTATGCCAAAGTTCTTCTGTGATATGTGGGCAGAAAGGATGCAAAAGTTTCAAGAACTTTTCTGCAACATCTTTAGAGATTTTTTCTGGAAATGCTTCAAACAAGCTTCTTAAATTAATTATTGCAAGATTATACTTGAATTCTGAGATATCTTTTGTAATTTCCCTAATTGCTTTATTTAATTTACTTTCAATTCTTGCATCTGCTTTTCCGGGCTTAAAAATAGAAAAGTAATCAGATATTTTGCAAATCAATTTTAAACTTCCTTTAATCCCTTCTTCACTCCAATCTCTTGGTTTATCTGGGGCTGCAAGAGATATCAAAAAGAATCTAGCAGTATCCATCCCATATTTTTTGGAAACCTCGTCAGGATTAATCACATTTCCTTTACTTTTAGACATTTTATTACCATCAGACCCATGCAACATTCCTTGATTAAATAGTTTCACAAAAGGCTCATCAAATTTAAAAAACCCAAGATCCCTAAGTGCTTTTGTAAAAAACCTGGCATAAATCAAGTGCATAGTCGCATGCTCTGCCCCACCAATATATTGATCAACAGGCATCCAATAATTAACTTTTTTCTTATCAAAAGGTAATTTGGAATTTTTATTGTCACAATATCTCAAATAATACCAAGAACTATCAAAAAAAGTATCCATAGTGTCTGTCTCCCTACGAGCTTTGCCCTTACATCCAGGACATTTTGTTTCTAAAAAACTTTTATTTGTTTCTAGGGGATTTCCTTTTCCAAATTTAACTTTCTCAGGAAGAAGAACAGGCAAATCTTTTTCAGCAACAGGAACAATTCCACATTTATCACAATAAACAACAGGGATAGGAGTCCCCCAATATCTCTGACGAGAAATCAGCCAATCTCTCAGTTTATACTGAATAGTTTTCTTTCCTTGTTTTTTCTTTTTAAGAAATTCTGTTATTTTTTCTCTTGCTTTCTTACTTTCAATATCATTAAATTCTCTGGAATTAATAAGAAAACCTTCTCCTGTATAAGCTCTTGCTAATTGTCCTTTTCTTTCATAGATTTCATAATTTTTTGGTTCAACAACAACTTTTATAGGAATGTTATATTTTTCTGCAAATTCAAAATCACGTTGATCGTGAGCAGGAACACCCATGACCATTCCTGAACCATAATCAGCAATAACAAAATTCCCTGTATAAACAGGAATCTTCTCCCCATTTATGGAATTAATAGCATAACTTCCTGTAAAAACCCCTTCTTTCTCAAGCTCTTCTTTATTTTTTTCACTAGTAGATTTTATTTTTTTCAAAAATTTTTCAATTTCTTCTTGCTTTTCTTTTGTAACAATTTCTTTAAGTTGCGGATGTTGGGCAGAAATCACCATAAAGGTAACTCCATAAATAGTATCCGGCCTTGTTGTAAAAACAGGCCACTTCTTCCCTTCAACTTCAAAATCAATTTCAGTCCCATGACTTTTTCCAATCCAATTCTTCTGCATTATTTTAATTCTTTCTGGCCAATCTAACCCTCCAATTCCATTCAAAAGCTCTTCTGAATATTTAGTAGTTTTAAGAAACCATTGCTCAAGATGTTTAATCCCAACATCTGTATCTCCATGTCTCCAACATTTTCCATTGTGGACCTGTTCATTTGCAAGGACAGTATTGCACTTATCACACCAATTAACAGGGGCTTTTTTCCGATATGCCAATCCACTTTCTAGAAATTTCAAAAAGAAATACTGATTCCACCTATAATATTCTGAATCCATTGCCGAGACCATCTTTTCCCAATCATAACTAAGACCCAACTCTTTCATCTGCCTTATATAATTCTTGACTGCTTTTTCTGTAAAACTTTTAGGATGCGCTCCTGCCTTTATGGCTGCATTTTCTGCAGGCAATCCCAGGCTATCAAAACCCATAGGATAAAGAACATTAAATCCCTGCATTCTTTTAAATCTGGCAAAAACATCCCCAATAGTATAATTCAAAGCATGACCCATATGCAATCCTTCTGCAGAAGGGTAAGGGTACATTTCAAGAACATAAAATTTCTTCTTTTTCTTATCTTCCTTCACTTGAAAAATCTTTGAATTTTCCCATTTCTTTTGCCATTTTTTTTCAATCTTTTCAAAATCATATTTTGTCTCTATCTTATTTTTAACATTCCTTTTAACCATAATATTAAAGAACAGTTCAGCAACTTTTAAATATTATCTTTAGCTTTAAAAAACATGAATAAAATATTATCTCATCTTGTTGGAGAAAATATCTCGAGTAACTCTATAGAAGCATTTTCTCTCTACAAAAAAAGTCATTTCGGAGAACCTATTGGTGAAAAAATTCAGTACTCATTGGCAGAGGCCCTTTTTCTTGCTGAAAAGGGAAAAATGGATATTTTCCATGGAAAGAAAAAAATCCCTGTTAAAGAATTAATAAAAAAAGCTCAGAAAGCTGATAAAAGAATCAATATAAAATATCCAATATTTAAGAATCTAAGAGAAAGAGGGTATATTGTAAAAACCGCCCTCAAATTTGGTGCAGATTTTAGAATTTATGAAAAAGGTGCCAAACCAGGAAAAAAACACGCCAAATGGATTGTTTTTGCTGACCACGAATCAAAAAAAATAACATGGCACGAGTTTTCTGCAAAAAATCGTGTGGCCCATAGCACAAAGAAAAATCTGCTTTTGGCAATTCTCGACGAAGAAGGAGATATAAGCTATTATGAAGTAAAATGGATCAAACCATGAAAATTATAAAAATCTTTATAATCTGTAAGCATCTCCTTAAATCATGCCAATAAAGGACACTTCTGAAATAAAAGAAAAAATAATCTCTATTTTAAGAAAAAATGGGCCGTGCCTTCCTGTTCATATTGCGAAAGAAATAGAATCGAGTATACTTTTTACTTCTGCTTTTCTTTCTGAACTTGCTTCTGAAAAAAGAATAAAAATAAGTTATATTAAAATTGGTAACTCTCCCTTATATTATTTGTCAGAACAAAAATTTCTGCTTGAAAGATTTTCTTCTCATTTGAAAAGTAAAGAAAAAGATGCATTCGCAATTTTAAAAGAAAATAAATTTCTGAAAGACCATGAACAAGATCCCGCAATTCGGATAGCTCTTAGAGAAATAAAAGATTTTGCCATACCATTTCATAAAGAAGGGGAAATAATCTGGAGATTCTTCTCTGTTCCTGAAGAAGAATTTGAGGTGACAGAAAAAGAGTTAAAACCAATAATAAAAAAAGAGGAAGAAAAAGAACTCGATATTTTTGATAAATCAAAAAAGACCAAATCAAGAAAAACTCCACAAAAGAGGATGGTACAAAAAGAAAATAAATTTTTTGAGGAAATTAAAGATTTTTTAATGGACAACTCTCTTGAGCTAGTTGATATAATTAGTTTTAGTAAAAACGAAATTTTAGTAAAAATAAGGCAAGGTGAAGGGGAAAAGATCCTGGTTGCCTATAATAAAAAAAGGATAGATGAAAATGACCTAATTAGGGCTTCAAAAAAGGCCTTAGAATTCGGAATCCCTTACATAATTTTGAGCAAAGGAGAGCCCCTTAAAAAAATCAGGGATTTACTCGAGGCATTAGGCAATCTTTCATTTATAGGAAAAATAAAATAAACAAATTTAAAAACCCACGAATAAATTAAAAATAAAAGTAAAAAAGAATCAATAAAAGAAATGGGAAAAATAAAGTCAAAATTGGTAAAAAGGACCGCTAAAGAATTAATGAAGCAAGGTGTAGAGTTCAGCGAGGGCTTTGAACAAAATAAGAAAATTTTGGGAAAAACCATGCCAAGCAAAAAAATAAGAAATCAAATGGCTGGTTTTTTAGCAAAATTAAAAAAGGACCAATAAAAAATTTCTCTTTTTCTCATTAGCAACCTCAAAACTTTTAAATCATATACTTCTATTATTTTTGGCTGCATAGCTCAGTGGTAGAGCACGAGTCTCATGAGCTCGGGGTCCTGGGTTCAACTCCCAGTGCAGCCATTCTATAAAATTAATTTATTGAAATTTCTATAAAAATTTCATATAAATTCTCTGTAAGAATTCTTTTTTAACTATTACCTATTAAATGGACCAAAAGGTCTTAAATTCTAATATAAAATAAAATAAAAATTAAAGCTCAAAAGGAGCTTATTTTCTTTTTTTCTTTTTTGTTGTTTTCTTAGCTGGCTTCTTTTTTGTTGCTCTCTTTTTTGTTGTTTTCTTTTTCTTTGGCATATTAAACACCTCTATTTTAATTAATTATATTAGGAATTAATTGTTTATAAACTTTTTTATGAAAAAATGTTGGGCAGATAAAAAAAAGATGATTTGCCGTCGGGAAAATTATTTAAGAAAATTTTCTCCTGCTTGCTCAAAATTTATTTCTTTTTCAATTAATTTTTTTAAAATATTTTTCAATTCTGAAATTTTTATCCGGATTTGTTTTGTTGTATCACGATCTCTTATAGTAACATCTTTTTTCTTTAAACTTTCTTCATCAATAGTTATGCAAAAAGGAGTTCCTATTTCATCATTTCTTGCATATCTTCTTCCGATACTTCCTCCCCTATCATAAATAACATTAAATTCTTTTTTCAAATCTTCATAAACTTCTTTTGATATTTTAACGATTTTTTCATTTGTTCTAACAATCGGAAAAACTGCTACTTTTATCGGCGCCAGTTGTGGGGGAAGTAGGAGAATAATCTCTCCTTTTTCATTTTTTGCAAATGCTTTTGTCAATATAGCCAAAAAAACTCTTTCCATACCAAAAGTCGGTTCAATCACTCTTGGAAGAACTTTTTTGTTTGTTTTCTCATCAAAAATTTCCATCTTTTCCTTACTCTCTTTCTGGTGTTGCATCAAATCATATTGCCCTCGATTAGCATTACCTGCAACCTCTTCGCTTCCAAAAGGATACATATAATCAATATCAAAAGTTGCAGAGGAATAATGTGAAAGTTCATTTTTTTTATGCTCTCTTACTTTGATTTCATTCAAGCCTAAACAATTAAACCACATAATTTGCTCAGCCAACCAATAGGCGTGCCATTCTCCAAGTCTTTTTTCATTCAACATTTTTTTAATAGTTGTTTTTTTCATTTCTTCGCTTCCTTTTTTCTGGGTTTCTGCATCAAGTAGATCCAGTTTAACATTAAGGTGTTCTTTATCAAGCAAATCACATTTTTCTTCCTCAGGATGAATAAAAAACTCAAATTCTCCTATATGAAATTCCCTGCTTCTAAACAAAAATTCACGAGGAGCAATCTCATTTCTGAAACATCTCCCTATCTGAGCAATCCCAAAAGGAAGTTTAACCCTAGCTGTCTGCTGAACTAATTTAAAATTCATAAACATTGCTTGCGCAGTTTCTCCTCTAAGATAAGCATCTTCTGCATTAAGTGCACCCACACTTGTTTTGAATAACATGTCGAATTCACCTATCTTTTCATACTCCCCCCCACAATCACATTTTACTTTACCAAATTCTTGCAGTTCAACTTTAGTAGATTTTTTACATTTTTTACAAACAACAGCAACATCTCTAAAACCAGTTATATGCCCTGAGGCCTTCCATGTTCTCGGATGTGAAATTATGCTTGCATCAATACCAACCATATTCTCTTTCTGATTAACGAAAAAATTCCACCAGTTCTTTTTGATGTTATTAAATAATTCTACACCTAATGGTCCAAAATCCCAGAACCCTGCAAAACCCCCATAAATATCTGAACTCCTGAAAACAAAACCCTTCTTCTTACAGAAATTTGCCAGTTCGTCTATTGAAATTTTTATCCTTTCAATTTTTGGAGGAATTCTTTCCTTCTCTTTTTCTTTCTCTATTTTTCCTGTTTTCAGAATTTCCCCTGCTTTCTTTTCAGCGTCTTTCTTAATCTTGCCAAGATAGGCAATTGTCGTTGTTTTTACTTTCCCATCTACTCTTTTGTTTTCATTCAGATAATAGTATTCTTTTCCATGAATTTCTTTTTTAACAATAAATGCCATTTTATTCTTTTTCTAGTTGAATTATCCAAAAACCTTTTTCCTTTACGTCCTCAACGTCGTAAAATTGCAAGGGGTTTTGCGCAGAGCGTTCAACATTTTTACATTTGAAACTTAATTTTCTACCAGTATATTTTTTTGTTTTAGGATTATATTCTTCAAAGATTAAAATATCTCCTGTTTTTAAATCAAAATCAGCTAATCTCAATTCAAATATTCTTTCTCCTGAAACAAATTTTTCAAAAAATTCAGGCCAACATTTTTTCCTTACTTCCATAATGTAGGCACTACAAATAAATATTTAAATCTTTTGGTAGGCACTACTTTTTTCTATTAAAATGTTATACATAAATAATAGGTATTTTAATAAAAATACATAAATTTATAAGATTTAATACATAAATAATAAGTAATGGGAAGGACTCGTTTAGCAAGGGCTTCTATATCTGAACTTAAAAGAAGGATAGAAATTGCCGGGCAAAGGAAAAAATATCTCGAAGAATATTTGCACAATCTCTGGAACAGCTACCAAAAAGGAATTCTATCTCGAGATTTCTATGTTGAAACAGCACATAAGCATTTCGATGGAAAAACACTGAAAGAATGGATTGATTATTACGAGCATTACATAAAAGAATGCGAAAGACATCTGAGAAAATACCAAACAAAGCTTGTCAGAGGACATTTGTCTGTTTTCTTTTTGTCTGCTTTGGTTATATTTATTATTTTTATCGCCTCGATTTATATCAGACCAGAACTCACAGGATTTCTTGTTCAGGAAATTCCCGAAGTTGTGACAGAAGCAAATGCAACAATAACAACGACACAACACCAGGCAACTCTCGGCCAGCCTGTTAAATGGACAAAAACAATTTCTTTGGATAAACCAACAACCGCAAAAATAAGATTATCAATAGAAGCAACAAACATATTTGTAAACAAAATTTCATATTCAGAAGAAAATTTAGAAGGGGGTCTTTCAAAAGAAGATTCGAGTCCTTCCCAAGAAGAGCCCCTTCTTCCTTCTGAAACCAAAGAAGAAATAAAGTTCAGTATAACAGGCGCAATGATTTCAGAAACTGAAGGAGAATCAATTATTTTAAGATTCCTCAGAAATATCTTCAGATTAACAGGAAGAACTATAGACACTAGAACAGAACTCCAAGAAATTGAAATCAACGACACTACGACAGATTATGAAGTTGAATATGAAACACCTGCACCTTACGCCATTGAAGAAGATTTGGAAAGAGGAAAAAGAATAAAGATTGTAGGGCCTGAAACACTTCATTATGAAAATATTCTTTCTTTCACAGATCTTCCAGAAAATCTAAATATAAAAAATCCTTCAAGTGTAAGAATCCGCTGGGTAGAACAAAATACTTATCTTCCAATTCAAAAGATTGAAGACCAAGATAATAACGGAATTTATGATTATATTGAATGGGTTGTTCCAAGTTTAAGTGAGCAAACATTTGAGATAATTATTGAAATAAGCAAAGCAGAACATTTAGATGAGAACAGAAATTTCATTTCAGATATTTACGAGCAGGTTAAAGAGTTGGATGATATTTGGAGTGAGACAATTAATAATAATGAATCTGTAAGAGTTACTTTTGCAATACCTTTGACTTCAGATAGAGACATTACAATTTATCCCCGTATAGTAGGTGGAACACCAAGAATTGAAGTTTATGAAGATGATGGGAATGAATTAATTGCAGAATTTACAAGTTTAAATTCAAATGAATATAACAAAGTTTTATTGACAAATCTTCAAGGAAGCCAAGATACTTTTGATTTAAAAATCCTCGACGGTGATGTTGAATTTGACCATATTGTTGACCCTATAATTCCTATATTTTCAGACAACTTTGAATCAGGACTTGGAAAATGGGATGGAAATGGAGGAACAAGTTGGACAACAGATGGAACAAGATACATAAGTGCTTCAAATTCTTTGTATTCAACAGATGGAGTAGAAGGAGATATATTTTCTGATGATATTGATATGAGTGATGCTCTATTTATTAATGCAACATTCTGGTTTTACGCACTCTCTGCTGTAGATGCAACAGATTATGATTTTTATTTTTGTCATGGAGCAACTTGTAATTTACAAGGAACATTTGGTGATACATCTAATGATGCCTGGGTATGGTTAACATATACAACTTCTGATAGCCAATATTTTACAAGTGATTTTTATATACGGATGAATGCAAATGTTCTGAAGGCGGTGGAAACTTCTTGGATTGACGATTTTTTGGTTCAAAAAACAACAGACAATACAGCACCAACAGTCACATTGCCTGTTTATACAAATGCGACGAAATACAAAAACACTCAAAGCCTAATCTTTAATCTTTTTGTAATAGATACAGAAAGTGGTGCCTCGTATTGTGCTGTAAATGTTGCTGGAAATACAAATCAAACAGTTGCTGTTTCAAGTGGGTGGTGTAATGGAACATATGCATTAACTGGAATTAGTGATGGAAATCAGACAATAAATGCATATGCAAATGATACGGTAGGAAATACAGCACTGAACAATTCATACGTTGTTTGGGTTGATACCACTGCCCCTACATGGAGCTCAAATTCGACAAACTCAACTGCAGCAGGAACTGCGGTTTCTCATAATATATATTGGACAGATAATGTTGGTTTGTCTGGATATGCTATTACTTTTGACAACTGCACTGGGGATTTTATTTCAAACCATCCAATGACTTACAACTCTGATTTTGAATCTGTTAGTTATTATGGTGATTCATTCTCTGATAGAGCAGGAAACAGGGCTTATCCATGGGGATTTGAAAATTGGGGGGGCGACACTGCATACTTCTATAATGTGTCGGCAGAAAAATACAGCGGCAGTTATTCGGCAAATATCACAGGAGATACTACAGACGACGCAGCAGTTTTAGCAATACCAGAATATGAACTTAAACCGAACATAACAGTCGGACAAAGGTATAGAATGGAGGCTTGGATAAAACTTGTAAATGTTGGTGGTTTAGGAGTTAGGTTGATGCAACAGTGGTTCAACTCAACCACTATTCTATTTCCAGAATCCACAACCTATGGAAATTGGTATAAGGGAAATTCAGGTTGGATAAAAATATCCCTTACCGACAAAACAACAGACCCAGACAACATTAAAGGAGACCCAGTAATTGAGCTTTGGGGGACTGGAACTGTTTTTATAGATAATATAAAATTTTACAATGCCAGTGATGATGAGACCAAAGAATTTATGCCAATTGATTCTACTAGCAGTGCAGGCTCGAACTATACTTCTGATATGCAGTATTGGGACAGTAATTCTGCCTATGTGGGAGCAAATTCGTGGATAAACGCAACCTCCTGGGACAATGCTGTTCCAGAAGACGTGTTCATAACTGATTTAACTGGATATTGTGGTATTGAATCAGGGGCTGGAGGAATTCTGACTTTTTGGACAGATGTAACAGGAGACATACCTTTCTGTAAATATAGTATAGCTGGAATGTCTAATCAAAATGTCACGTGTGATTTATTTGCAGCTGGAATAGACACAGTAGATGAAATAAATAATTTAAAAATGGCTTGTAAATTTGATGAGGATGGAAATGCAAATCTAGACTGGATTCACATTATTGCCAACTATTCCTATGAAGGATCTTCTATGGATACGTGGAGTCCTTTTTCAGGAAGCCCGTCTTCTGCATGGAGCAATATAACAAAGGTAATAAATTCAACAGAGGGATGCACGATAAAATGGAAGGTTTGGGCTAATGACTCTGCTGGTAATTTTAATGAAACAGATCTTTTCGAATATGATACAACATCTTCAAACACTCCGCCGACAATTCCATTTGTCCAGGCAATTTCTCCAGTGGATCCCGCAATAGGAAGCACAAATTCAACAACATTCAATTACACTGCAACAGATATAAATGGTTTTGCTAACATTGATAACAGTACAGCTGCAGCTTATTTCCAAAAAGCAGGAGAAACAACTCGAAGTAATACTACCTGTATTCCAAGAAATGCTTCAACAAATAGCATAACCTTCACATGTACAATTGACATGTGGTATTTCGATGTTGCAGCATCAGATTGGACAATAAATGCAACAATACAAGACATTAATGCTGCTTATGGAGAAAACTCCACTACAACCTTCACATACACTTCTTTATTGGCAATGACTATGTCTCCACCAACACTGAATTGGACAGAAGTAGGTTTAACATCTACTGATGTTGGCTCAATTAACGACCCTATAACAATAAACAATACAGGTAATGCTGAACCATTGAATATTAACGTAACAGCTTACAATCTTCGAGGCGAACAAATAACTACCCAATACATATTTGCAAATAATTTCACTGTTCAAAATGTCACAGAGGGCTGTACAGCAGGAACAGCAATGGTAAATGCAACCTCAACAAATGTAACTTCTGCGATTCTCTATAGAGGAAATAATTCTTTGAATTATAACAACGCAACTTCAGGACAAGAGCAGATATTCTTCTGTCTTAAAGGAGTTCCTCAGGACATTGGCTGGCAGTCATATTCATCTGCAGCTTACGGTTCATGGGAAATAAAAATACTTCTGGTTGCTGTGATATCTGCAGGCAGAAGAAGGAAGAAGAAATTAAAGAAAAGTAATAAGATTCTGAAATTGCTTATAAGATTAACAGAGGAGTTAAGAGAAAATTACTCTAAGGAAAAGGAGATGATGATTAATCAGTTAATTAAGGCTATTAGGGAAGAATATAAAGTCTCACAAGCAGAGATTTTAAATCTGATTAGAAAAGAGATAGAGGTTCCAATTGAGGCATTCTCCAAAGAACTCGGTGGTCTTGAAGCTATAGTTAAATACATGAAAGAAAACTTGAACATGAGTTATCACCTAATCGCACAATACTTGAGCAGAGATGAAAGAACAATATGGACAGCTTACAAAAAAGCCACAGAAAAACAAAAAGAAACTATAAAAATTAAAGAAACAGCTATCGTGCTACCAATATCAATATTTGAAAACAAATATTTAACAATACTTGAATCTATAATAATATATCTAAAAGAAAAAGGATTTAAATTCAGTGAAATAGCAGAGTTGCTCGAGAGAGACCAGAGAAACATTTGGACAACATATGCAAAAGCAAAGAAAAAATGCAGTAAAGAAGATAATAATATTTAAAAACCTAAATGTGCTATTAAAATAAATGAAAAGAGGGAAATTATTAATTATTTTTTTGACTATATTGATTTTGTTAATCGTTCCTCTAGCTTCTGCAGGTTTTTTTTCTGATTTCTGGGGAAAGATTACAGGAAAAGCAACTTCTGGTACGACTGCCTTGAATATTACGATCGGAAACGCTGGACCGACAATACCTATAGTTGATCCAATTGATGCAACAGACCCTGAAATTGGAAGCACAAAATCAATAACCTTCTACTTTAATGCAACAGATACTGATGGTTATTTAAATATCGATACAGATACTGCTGAAGCATATTTCCAAAGAGCAGGAGAAGATACAAGAAGCAATACATCATGCATAAGCACGTTTACCCCTTCTTCTGGAAATAGTATAAACTTTACATGCACGATTGATATGTGGTATTGGGATGAAAACGGCCCATGGACAATTAATGTCTCTATCCAAGACATTAATGATGCTTATGGGGAAAACTCCACGACAACCTTCACTTACAATATACAAACCGCAATGACTATGTCACCACCAACACTGAATTGGACAGGAGTAGGTTTAACATCTACTGATGTTGGCTCAAACAATGACCCACTAACAGTAAACAATTCAGGTAATGATATAAATTTAAACATAAATGTAACAGCTCTCAATCTTCGTGGAGAAGAAACACTAACCCAATTTATTTATGCAAATAATTTCACTGTTCAAAATGTCACAGAGGGCTGTACAGCAGGAACAGCAATGGTAAATGCAACTTCAACAAATGTAACCTCTTCAATTCTTCAGCGCGGTAATAACACTCTGAACTATAACAACGCAACATCAGGACAAGAGCAGATATTTTTCTGCTTAAAAGGAGTTCCTCAGGATATTTCCGCGCAGTCATATTCATCATCTGCATATGGTTCCTGGACAGTTGCTATCATAACATAAATATTAAAAATGAAGAAAAGATATAATAAAATGGGAAAAAGTATATTAGTAATTGCATTATTATTTCTGCTTGCTATTCCTTTAATCTCATCAGTAGGGGTTGCAAACTCTTACTGGGATGATAATCCTCTAAAACTTGCGCCTGGGGAATCCACAACGATTTCACTAAGATTACAAAATGAAGAAGAAGAACAGATAACAATGGAGGTATATCTTGACAGTGAAATAGCTTCATTAGTTGACGGAACAGAGTATGACGTTCCTCCAGGAAAAATAAGTGTCCCTGTTTACATAAAAGTTTCAATTCCAAAAGATGCGAACATAGGGACAACCTACACAATTCCTGTTTCTTTCAAACAGATATCATCTGGAGAGGGAGGAATGATTCGATTATCTCAGGGTATCACAGGCAAGGTTCCTATAGAAGTTGTTGGAGAAGAAGAGAGTGGGTTGTATGGAACATCTAAAGGATTAAATACATTTTGGATAATGGGAATTGTTCTTTTAGTATTGATAGTTTTGATAATTTCTGTGAGAAAGCAAAAAATCAAAAGATAACTCTTTCTCAACAAATTTTAAATAATAACTAATCCACTATAGATTATGAAAAAAAAACTGGTGATTGTTATATCTATATTAATTTTGATCGGTATTATGGCATCTATAGCATATTCAAATTATATAAAAACAAAAGAAGTTCTTACAGGAGAAACAGTCACAGGAGAGGCAACAAATGCTAATTTTGCAATTTCTGTCTCTGTAATAATAGAAACCCCTAATGTGACTATTATTTATCCTGAGAATGAGACATATATAACAACTCAAAATCTCTGGCTAAATTACTCTACAAGTTACACTTATACCGTGTGGTATAGCATTGATAATGTGAAAAATATAACCCTCACAGAAAATATTCTTTTTAATACCACTTCAGGACCTCACACAATTAGAATTTATGGAAATGATACAGGAGGGACCCTTGTATCAGACAACGTAACCTTTACAGTAGACTTGAGTAAGTTCCAGGTGATTTATGATGAATATGCAGGCTCAACAAAAGGAAGTTCAACAGATTTCAATAAATCTTCTTACGAAGACTTACAGAATTTAAGCAACATTATACTTGAAAATACTGACTGGGGAAAAATTCAGTTTTATGAAGGAATAAATATAACTGATGATGCAGATTTCAGTGATGGTGAAATAAACCTTGAGGATAACACAAATATCTCAGAAAATCGGGTTGAATTAAATTCAACAGCTCTTCTAAATTTCAACACCTCCGCAACTCTTTATCTTTACAATCTGACTTTTAGTGATCCAAGAATATTAATAGACAGTTCTGTCTGTCCTGACACGATTTGCACAGAAATAAGTTACTCTGGAGGAACCTTGATATTTAATGTTACACAATTCACAGTTTATTCTGCAGAAGAAACACCAGCAGTTACGCCGACTCCTTCTGTGGGTGGTGGAAGAATTAGAGTTAAAAAAGGCTTTAGTGTAGACAAAGAAACCCTCTCAATAAGTTTAAGACAAGGAGAAACAAAAAAGGATTTTTTAACTATAAAAAATACAGGTAATTCAATATTAAGATTTTCAATATCACTTCTAAAACTTGAGGAATTTATAAAAATAGATGAGCCAACCTTCAGTCTAAATGGAGGAGAATCTAGAATGGTTATCTTGGACTTTTTAGCAAGAGCAGAAACTATTCCTACTTTGTATTTAGGAAGAGTTATTATTAAAGGTGATGGAATTGAAAAAGAAGTTTTAGTATCTATAGAAGTTGAATCAAAGGAGGCTTTATTTGATGTTAAAGTAGAGATACCAAAAAGATTCATGTATGTAATGCCAGGAGAAGATGTGCTTGCTGGCATAAAAATTTTTAATGTAGAAAGGGGAAGACCTGCCGATGCATTTGTGGAATATTTCATACAGGATGGATATGGCAATGACGTTCTTCATGAAACTGAAATGGTTTTTGTAGAAACTCAAACCACTTTCATTAAGAGTTTTAAAATTCCTATAGATGCAAAACACGGAAAATACATCTTTTATGTAAGAACAACTTATAATGAAAATCTTGCCAGTGGAAGTGCATGGTTTAATGTAGGAAAAATACCTTCCTTTACATTGCACATCCTATTATTAATAGCAGGAGCGATTTTAATAATTGTAATATTAATAATTATATTGCATAAATTAAGAAAAATAAAAATTATAGTTCCAAAAGTAAAAAAGAAAAAAATAGGGGAAAGAGAAAGGGGCTTTGAAGATTATAAAAAAAGAATTAAGGGAAAAATAGAAAAACATAAAAAGTGAAAATCATATAAC
>DATKUW010000064.1:0-2820 GCA_035530435.1 Bacillota bacterium | reverse complement strand
TTCAAATGGCAAAGGCTGCTTCTTGAGATTAATAGAAAAGTTTGTTGGAAATCATAATATAAGTTCAACTGAATTAGACACTTTACTTTCTTCAAGATTTGAAGTAACAAGATTACATAAAAAATTAGTTTGTGTTATGGGAGAAACAAATTTCTCAGAATTATCAAAGACATCCATAATTAAAAAATTAACAGGACAAGATATAATTGGATTTGAATATAAAAATAAGAATCCATTTGAAGACCATAACTATGCAAAGATTATTATTGCTACAAACAACTTACCTACAACAACAGATAAAACAATAGGATTTTATAGGAGATGGTGTATTATTGACTTTCCAAACCAATTCTCAGAAGAAAAAGATATTTTAGATGATATTCCAGATGAAGAATATGAAAGCCTTGCTTTAAAATCAATCTCCATATTAAAAGAATTAATCAAGAAAAGGAAATTCCATAAAGAAGGAACAATAGAAGAAAGAGCTAAGAAATATGAAGATAAGAGTAATCCTTTTGATAAATTCTGGAAAGAAAATATAATAGAAGACTTTGATAGTCATATTTGGAAGCATGAATTTAGAAATAGACTTTCAGATTGGTGTAAAGAACACAGATTTAGAGAATTATCAGATTTATCTATCTTAAAAGAGATGAAAGAGAGAAGTGTAGAATCTAACCAAATTCAAGCTGATTTCTATACTTCTGATGGAATTAAACCAAGATGGAGGGCTTGGATTGGAATAAAATGGATGGATTAATAAGGGATTCACAACCTTCACACGTTTCACAGTCAATCTCAGTCAATTCTCACATAGGGAATAAACACAGGTTGGGTGTGAATGTTGTGAAGCCTGTGAAAACATCAAAATGAAACAAAAACTAACCAAACTTGAACAAAACATCCTTAACTATGAGCAGATGGTTAAAGATGAGCTGAAAGCTCAGACTAAACACCAGAGTAAGCGAATTTCACACAGAAACAAGGCAAGGTTAAACGAAAATGAAAAAGTGTAGATATTGTAATAAGGAAATTAAATGTAAGGAAAAGGAAGAGATTAAAAGGGTCACTTGTGGAGATGAAGAATGTAGAAGAAAACATAATAAATTCTTGATATATAGATGGAAGACAAGAAGAAATATTCCAATGATGAGAGAAGAACAAAGAAAATGCAAAGTTTGTGGTAAGATATTTGTTTGGAAAAGTTCAAAACCAAACCAAATTTATTGTTCAAAAGATTGTTGTAATAAAATAACAAGAGAAGAACATTTAAGGAAAATTTCTAATTGTGAATATTCATATTTAAAATTAAGATTTGAAATCTTCAAAAGAGATAATTTTATTTGTCAATATTGTGGAAGAAATCCAAAAGAAGATAAATGTAAATTAGTTATAGAACATAAAATACCAAGAAATAAAGGAGGAAAAGATACCTTTGAAAATCTTTTAACTTCTTGTGAAGAATGTAATTATGGGAAATCAGATACTTTATTAGAAAAACACGAATTCCAAAAGAGAATTCAAAAATTATCCAAAAAGAAAGAAGAAAGGTAGGAAAAATGTCAAAAACAATGATTAATTACATAGGAAAAGGCAAGACTTTCATAAAAGTCAAGCTCCTGCATGCAGCCAGAAAAGGCAACTACAAGCAGGATGTCATAAGTATGGATATTAAATCTAAAACCCATCACATTGCAGGTGATATGACAGAAGATGAAGCCTTGATACTTGCAAATGGATTAATTTATGCAATTATGTGCAAAAGGCACAAGGAGAAGAAAATATGAAAGATTCAGAAATAATAGAAATTTTAAAGAAAAGGTGTGTATATTATGGATGGATTAGAAAGGACTTCAGGTTCATAGAATTCATAGCAGAAAAGCTGCTTAAAATCCTCAGGGAGAAAAATATGTTAAAATGCCAACTCAAAAAATAATCAGATGCCCTTATCTAAAAAACTCAAAGGAATGCACAAACAAGAATAACAGAGGAAAATATTGTGGATGTAAAGATTATGTTAAATGTAATTACTTTAAAGGTAGAAATTCAAAATTCAAGGAAGCAACATGAAAACGAAAGGTTTATAAACCACCCTAACCTATGTTATATATGGGGTGAAAACAAAATGAACATAAAACAATGGATAAAAAAAATGTTGGGTATCAAAGAAGGATACTGGACATACGATAAAAAAAGAGGTTGGGTTTTAGACTCAACCATTTATATTTAAAATGAATACAAAAAATTTAAGACAAGTAAGCACTTATATTAAACCAGAACTTATTAATGAATTTAAAAAGAAAGCTAAAGAAGAAGAAAGAAGTATGAGTTTTATTTTAAAAAAATTAATTGAAAAATACTTAAAAGAGGAAATAAAATGAAATCAAAAACCTGTAAAAAATGTGGGAAAGTAATTGAAGGGTATTCTAATAAACACGTTAATTATATGATGGCTCAACATAATCTAACCCATAGAAAAGAGGAGAAGTCAAATGAATAATAAACCTGGTTGTCACAAGACAAAACAATTCAGCAAGACAAGTTCAATCTGTAAAAACTGCAGACTTTATGTTTCGTGTTCAAAATCTAAGTTAAATTATAGGAGGAAATAAAAATGGTAGAAACAAATGAAGAGCTAAAAATTCCAGTTGGAACAGAAGAAGCTGTAAAATTGAAACCTGCAATCGTGAAAGTATCTAAAGTTGAAATTAGAGAACTTGGAGAAAAGAAATCCAAGAAGATAGTATTTTCTGTTGTCCATAAAGATGCTCCAGATTTAATCCAAATATCAGCAGTTAAGTTTGAAAGAAAAGGAAAACT
>DATKUW010000063.1:0-2579 GCA_035530435.1 Bacillota bacterium | reverse complement strand
TTGGAAAAATTAGAAAGCAAGGAGAAGGAAAAATGATTAATCCCCTAACGGGGTTTTAAGGAGTTGATAAAAATGGTTGAAGAAACAAAAGGTAATGCGCCTGTTTTCAAGGCAAAATTCGGGAACTGTTCCGGGGCCCTGTGGGTTAATGACTTACCCAAAGGAAAGATGCTCTCGGCCACCTTCCAGAAATACTACAAAGACAAGGATGGCAAGGACAAGAATACAAACAGCTTTTCTGTGAATGACCTGCCAAAGCTTGCGCTTTGTGTTGAGGCAATCTACAAGGACATGGTTCTCAATGGCAGAAATTATTGCATGGAACCGGAAAACGCAGGGGATTTATAATGCGCGGGATTTGCCCCGCATTTTTATTCTCCCTGGAAAAACAAGCACAGGCATACTGGAAAGCGCAGGGGAAAAAGGAGGTAAAATAAATGATAAACAAGTTTTTTATTTCAATTTCGTTAATTTTGATGGTTGTATATGCCTATTGTTTAACGCAATTAATTTGGATTTCTAATGTCATTGCAGAGCTTGGATTTTTAGGATATTTTTTAGCTCATGTAATAGGAATCCTACTTGCTTTTTGGATAGGGTTAATGATAAATGTTAATAAGGAGCTGACCAAATAATGCCAAAAGAGAAAATGATTTCGCTAAATTGGCTGGAAGGGTATTGTAATTTGAGGTTGCGAGCATTCTCTGAACCAAATACCAGCTATGGGAAAGGGGTTGTAAATACTTTAAATTATTTACTAAAAGCAGCCCGCACACAGGCAAAGAAGGAGATGGGAAAATGAAACGAGAAGAAAAGAGAAGAATTGAAGAAGAAAAGACTATTAGGGAATTGCTTGGGGAAGAGGAAAGCAAAAAGTATTGGGCAGCCCCAGCAGATTACACAAATAAAATGCTTAGTAGTTGTATTGGCAGAATTGAAAAAACTTCTAACAGTCCAGCTATTTTAAGGCAAACTGAAATAATAAAAAAACTTCAAGGAGTGGTTTTTATGGAAAAAGAAAAGGATGAAATAGGAAAAACAAAGTTTTTGGAATTGCTCGAAAAAGAACCAAAATATGATGAAGATGGAAATATTGAAGACCAAGACGCAAGAACAGAATGGCAGGAAGAACTAATTAAGGCATTCAATGAAGATGTTTTGCAAGAATACGACGAAGACAAATCACTTGAAAATAAGTTAATTGATTTGGAAGAATCCATAGCTGAGTTAAAAAAGGATTTGGGCAAACATAAACATCTGCCAACAGGAGAAACAGTTAAGGAATTAGATTAAAATGAACACCCCCAAAAACAAAAACTTGCAGAGGCTTTCTTTAGAAAAGAAAGCCTGCAAAGAAAACGAGGCGTTGCAGAATGAGATTCTGAATGAGATTGCAAAGAGTTGGGAATATAAGAATTGGCAAAAGGTAGAAGAAGCAGCCCGACTTGAGGATTTGGGCATAATTACTATTGGAAGTATTGAGAATGTAATTTCAATCGCAGTAGCCCACACACTTTCACGGGCAACAGCAGAAATCCTGAAAGAGGTTGAGAAAATGAAGAAAGTTTCAATGATTTGTTCAATTTGTGGAGAAGAAGATAAAAGTAAAACTGCTTATTGTGAAAAACATCATAGAAGCCCACATCTATTAATTGAAGTGGTTGATATGCAGGATATTAGGAGACGCCTCCGCACCCAATCAGGAAGCTTTTCTTTACCGAAAGAAAAGCTTGCAAAAGAAAACAAGGACGGTGGCGGGAAATGATTTTTGTTACAAGAAATGCAGTTACATTAATTCTTAATGGAGAAAAAACTCAAACAAGGAGATTGGTAAAAGATGGAGATTATTTTGTTACACATGAAGGTATTAATTGGGAAGGAAATCAAGAGCAAGATATGGGGATATACAAAGTAAAATCAAAATGGAAGAATCAAAAAATATTTGGAAAGGATAGAACAAAATATGAAATCCCTAAAAGTTATTGCGTTCAACTCGGTAGAGGAAAGTTGGGATTATGGTATTGTCCAAAATGTAAAAAGATTTACGACACAAAATACCATTCTATAGGCAAAGCAAAATGGAAAGTCCCTGAAGGAAATAGGTTTTGTGGAAGTTGTATTAAACCAGCTTTGAAGCCACTTCGTATTAAGATTACAGACATTCGCAAGGAAGGGCTCTTAGATATTACAGAAGAAGACATAAAGAAAGAAGGATTTGAAAGCAAAGATGATTTTCTTGTTGAATTTGCACAAATAAATTTTGCTTCTGTTCCTTCAAAAATTAAGTCTTATAGAATTCCTTGGAGAGAAGGTAAGGCAAGAATTAGAAGAGATAAAATTGAAAAATGGAATCCTAAAGTTTGGGTTTTAAAATTCAAAGTGGAGATGAGTAAAGAATGAAAGAAGAGATTAAGCGAATGATTAGAGAAAAACCAATTTTAGCTGAACAAACTGAAGTAGAACCTGACTTATATAAAAAAATTAAGGATAAAGAAAACCTAACAAATGAGGATTATAACAAACTTGCAAAGATTTTAATGAGAAAATTAAAACCCCAATCAGGAGCTGGTGGGAAATGA
>DATKUW010000062.1:0-5413 GCA_035530435.1 Bacillota bacterium | reverse complement strand
CCTTACTTTTTCCTTCCAACCCAACTTATCTAAGACAAGATCATTAGGAATTGCTCCAAATTTTCTCAGTTTTTGTTCTGAATATTGTCCTTGCCCTTGATTTTTTCCTTTTTTCAATCTATTTGTATATTCTATAAGATTTTCTTCCTGAAGCTCAACTATTCCAGGAATATCTAATCCTGCATCAAAGATAAAAACATCTTCGCCAACCTTCACAGCAGTCATATTCTTTCCTACTTCTTCAAATCCTCCTACTGTACAAATTTCCATTCTATTGTTTTCTTCAAATTCCTCTTTTATAAATTTATTTAGAAAAACAAGTTTAAAAAGCCTACTTCTTAGGAATTTTAATGACTGAAAGACAAACATTAGAAGAGCAAGTAGAAACAGTAAAAGCTGAAGATAGAAGAGCATATATTGAAAAGACATTGAAAGCAATGGATAATGGAAGAAAAGTATTAAAGTTATATAATAAATTAGAGTGTATTCCAATGTTTGTTGAAAGAGATATAGATAGATTGTTCGAGAAAATTATGGAGGATTATAATAATAAACATTTTACAACAGGAGCACATATAAGAAAACCAGAAAATATATCTGCTTTTTTGTGCTTATTTGTTAATAATTTAGTTGAAATTAAAGAACACAGATATTTAGGAATATTTAAAAGAGAAGTGGTTGTCCCTACGGATATTACAATGTTTAATAATTGAAAAATATAAAAACTATCTCTAACTGGTTATTTTATGAAGCCACTAAAACCGAGCATACGGGAAAAAAAGAGATATCTTTTGGTCGAAGGAAAAGTTAAAGATGTTGAAAAAGCTATTTTAGAGGGAATTGGGGTTCTAGGAATGTCAAAAACTGGTTTAGGGTGGATAAAAACTGATAAAAAAAGTGCAATTATTTCTGTGAATAGGGGTGCTGTGGATTCTGTGAGGGCGTGTTTTGCAATATGGCCTGAAAAAATAATAGCTAAAAAGGTAAGTGGAACATTGAAAGGATTGAGAAAAGCATAGAAAATCCTTATAAAAGTTAAAATTATAAATAACTATGGCTAATAATAATTATGGATTATTCAGGAGTTATCTTAAAAAATAAAAATAATAAGTTTTTATTGCAATTAAGAGATAATAAAAAAAATATAGCAAATCCAAATAAATGGGTAATTTTTGGAGGGGGCTTGAAGAAAAGAGAGAATCCTTTAGCAGGAGTTATTAGAGAAATCAAAGAAGAACTTAATCTAAATTTAAAAAAGAATGATTTAGCTTTAATCGCAAAGATCCCTACCCCAATAGGAAAATATCATATATATCGAGCAGAACTAAAAGCAGATTTTTCTTCTTTGAGATTAAATGAGGGTAGTGGGATGAAATTATTTTCAAAAAAAGAGATAATCAGAACCAAAAATGTTTTTCTTCCTGTAAAAATCTTTTTTATCTTATCTTTTATTTGGAAAAAATCCTAAGAAGATTTACAGGATTCTTACACCCTATCAAGAATAAATAATTTCCGTGCAAACAGCCTCTATTTTCGTTCAGAATTACTTATTCGTACAAAAACCAAGCAAGCGAAAACCTTTTAAACAATGCCTATTTCTGAAATTCGGATGAGGAAATAAAGGACACAGAGAATTAAGGAAAGATTCAATTTATTATAAAATTCTCTCAAAATATAGAAAATGGATATGCCGATAGATATGCAGCATCAAGCAATGGGTTATGACAGGACTGCAACTATGTTTTCACCTGAAGGAACAATACTCCAGGTAGAATATGCAGAAAAAGCTGTTAGACTCGGAAGTGCAAGTATTGGAATAGTTTGCTCAGACGGAGTTTTCATTCTTGCTGACAAAAGAATAAAAGATAAACTTGTGATAGAGCAGTCGGCAAATAAAATCTATGAAATTGATTCTCATATAATTTCAAGCGTTGCAGGAGTTGTATCTGATGCAAGAGTTCTTATTGAAAAAGCACAGGTTTTAGCACAGCAACATAGAATTACATATGATTCTCCAATAGAACCTGAATTAATAGTTAAGGACGTATCAAACACAAAACAACAGTTCACTCAATTCGGAGGTGCAAGACCTTTTGGAGCTTCTCTGATGATAGCAGGAATTCGAGGCAAAAAACCAGAACTCTATACAAGCACAATCACAGGAAATTATTTCTCTTATTATGCAAACGCAATAGGAGAAAATGATGAAAAAATTAAAGAAAAACTTCGTGAAAAATGCAAGCCAGAATCCACTCTTAAAAAAGGCGTGAAAATTGCTTTGGAAATATTCAAAGAAATTCTCGGAAAGAATTTTGATATTGACAGGTTTGAGCTTGTTTATATCAAAAACGAGGAAGGAAAACTCAAAAGATTGGTTAAGAACGAATTAGAAGATTTTATTAAATAAGATGACTGACACAATAGCTAGAATAAAAAAAACAGGGAAAAATTTTGAGATTATTGTTAATCTTGATAAAGCATTAAAATTCAAAAAAGGAGATTCTTCAGCAAATGATTTTTTAGAGACAGAAACTATCTTTACAGATTCAAAAAAAGGTTTTAAAGCCAAAGACCAGGAGCTCGAAGACGCTTTTGGAACAACTGATGCCAATACTATTGCTCAAAAAATAGTGAAAGATGGGGAGATTCTTCTAACTCAAGAACATAGAGATGAAGAAAAAGATAAAAAAATCAGGCAGATTGTTGATTTCTTATCTCAATACACAATAGATCCTACAACTAAAAACCCACATACTGCAACAAGAATAGAGAACGCACTTAAAGAGGCCAATGTTAGTGTAAAAAATGTTCCTATAGAAAACCAAATAAAAGACATCATTGCTAGTTTGAGTTCAATACTTCCTATAAAAATGGAAAGTAAAAAATTAGGAGTAACTGTCCCGGCAATTTATACCGGGCCTTCATATAACATTTTAAAACCACATATACAAAATGAAACTTGGTTAAATAATGGAGACTTGCGAGTTATTTTAGATATCCCTTCTGGCTTACAATCTTCCTTTTATGACAAATTAAATTCATTGACTCACGGTTCTGTAATCACAGAGGAGATTAAAGAAAATGAAGGATAAAATAGAAAGAAAAATAGTAATTCCTGGAGAAGTTATTGCAAAAGGAGAAGATTATCTTCCTGGAGAAGGAACAGAAAAAAGAGGAGATGAAATTGTAACAACAAGATATGGTTTAGCTGAAGAATCAAATAGACTCATAAAAGTAATTGCATTATCAGGAATCTATCAGCCAAGAAGGGGAAACGTAGTAATAGGTAAAGTTGAAAACATCACTTTTTACGGCTGGGTTATAGATCTTGATTGTCCTGAACACGCATTTCTTCCACTTCAAGAAGTTCCTAAATATATAGATAATAACAGACTGAACGAACTTCTTGATATTGAGGATATGGTTGTTGCGAAAATCATAGGTGTTACGAGCAGGGGTATAGATTTAACTATAAAATCTAGAGGACTTGGAAGAATAGACGAAGGAATAATTCTAAAAATAAATTCGAATAAGGTTCCTAGAATCATTGGAAAAGAAGGAAGCATGATAAATCTTATGAAAAAAGAATCAGGTTGTAATATTACTGTTGGACAAAACGGATTGATCTGGGTAAAAGGAGATAAAATAGAGGATGAATTGTTAGTAAAAAAAGCAATAATGTTTGTCTGTGAAAAATCCTTCACATCTGGATTAACAGAAGAAATGAACAAGTGGTTTGGAAAGGAAAAGAAAGGAGAAAAATAAAATGGCAAAAGAATTCAAAAGACCTGACGGAAGAAAAACCGACGAAATAAGACCTATGAAAGCAAAAGTAGGAATTGTTCCAAATGCAGATGGAAGTGCTATGTTTTCATTCGGAGATACGATTGCGATTGCTGCTGTGTACGGGCCAAGAAAAATGCATCCGCAGCATCAGCAAGATCCTGAAAAAGGAACATTACGGTGTACTTATAGCATGTTGAGTTTTTCTGTTACAGAAAGAATTAGACCAGGACCAAATAGAAGAAGCACAGAAATCAGCAAAATAAGTCAATGGTCTCTAGAACCGGTTCTTATGATTAAAAAATATCCAAATATGGTAGTAGATGTTCATATTAATGTTTTACAGGCAAATGCGTCAACGAGATGTGCAGGAATTAATGCTGCTGCTCTTGCTCTTGCACATGCAGGAATCCCAATGAACGACATTGTCTCTAGTATTTCTATAGGAAAACTCGATAAACAGCTGGTTGTTGATTTAGATAAAGATGAGGAAGATTGGGAAGAAGGGGAAGGTTCAACAGATATCCCAATTACAATGACCCCTAATGGAGATGTAACACATATTCAACTCGACGGAAGAATTAATTCAAAAGAATTAAAAGAAGTTATTGAACTCGCTAGAAGAAAAACAAAGGAAATTTATGAAGTTCAAAAGAAGGCATTAAAAGAATCAATCAAGGAGATAAAATGATAATACAAACAAGAGTATATTATCCAACAGACCCAGAGAAATTTAGGAAAAATCTTGAAAAATGGGTTACGTTAAATATCTTGGATGGGCCAAAAGAAATAGTTCATTATAATTCAGCAGAAAGTATGTCAAAAAGAACAGATAATGTATTAATCTATCATGCACTTGATGCAACTGTTTTTGTTAATGCGCCGAATGATGATAGAGGCAGGGTTAATATTACAGCATATGTTAAATCAGTTCCAGGAGAAATAGAATCTGCAAAATCATTACTAGAAAAAATAACAGAAATAAAACTAATGGAGAGAGAATAATGGAAACACCGAGAGTAACAGGAAATAGAATAAAAGAATATTTGGAACAGGGAAAAAGATTCGACGGAAGAAAGCCTGACGAATTCAGAGAAATATCCATAGAAACCTCTGTTTCAGAAAAGGCAGAAGGTTCTGCAAGAGTTAAGATAGGTAAAACAGAAGTTATTGTTGGAATTAAGCTTGATGTTTCAGAGCCATATCCTGATTCTCCTAACGAAGGAAAATTAATGGTCACATCAGAACTTCTTCCTCTGAGCTCGCCAAGATTTGAAAGTGGTCCTCCAAGATTTCCTGCGATTGAACTTGGAAGGTTAATAGATAGGGCTGTAAGAGAAAGCAAGTTCATAGAATTTGAAAAACTATGTATAAAAAAAGGAGAAAAAGTCTGGAGTGTCTTTATAGACATATATTCTATAAATCATGACGGAAACCTCATAGATGCTGCAGGAATAGGAACACTCGTTGCATTAAAGCAAGCAAGATTGCCAAAATATGACGAAAAAAATGAAAAAGTTCTTTTTGGGGAATGGACTAATAAAAAGCTACCACTATCAAAAGAAATTCCAATAATTACAACCATTCATAAAATAGGAAATAATCTACTTGTTGACCCAACACTTGAAGA
>DATKUW010000061.1:0-3108 GCA_035530435.1 Bacillota bacterium | reverse complement strand
TCTTTGGATTGTTCTTTTTTAATAACTTTCTTTTTGATGATTTTTTTCTTCTTTTTTTCTTTCTGTTTTGGTTCTTCAACATATTCTGCATAACCATTTTTTATAAAAGAATCTGCACTTAATTTAGAACAATTTGCAGTATCACCAATCTTCTTTTTATCAAATTCTTTTATGAATTTTATTTTATATAACTTCACCATTATCACCACCAGTTTTATTTTGATTGTTAAAAACCCCAGAATAATCTGGGGTACATGGTTGACAAATAAGATTCTTTTGATTTAAGGTAAGCAAAACCCTACGTAAGCCTAAAAAACACTCCCAGAAAGGCTTAAAACGTGTTCCACGTGTATCTGGAGAGGAGAATAGTGGTGGTTTAGGTCTCATTTCATAAGTTATAAGGTTTTTATAACCATCATTGTTTGAGGAAAGAAAACCATCCATTTTAATGGTTGGATGAATTTCCGAGTGTATTTAATTTAGTATTGGATTGAATATATTTCCTAATTGCATCTTTGGTCACATTTCCAACCGTTCCAATAAAGTATCCTTTAGACCACAGATGTCCCCCCCAATATTCTTTTTTTTTAAATTCTAGATGTTTTAAAAATATCTGTCTTGCAGAGATTCCTTTTAATTTTTTTACAATATCTGTTGGAGAAAATTTGGGATGTGCTGAAATGAATAAATGAACATGGTCTTCCATAATTTCCATTTCAATAATCTTCCACAAATTTGAAGATGTAATTGTCTGAAAAATTAATTTTAAATCATCTCTTATTTTTTCTGTTAAAACATTTTTCCTATATTTAGGACAAAAAACAATATGATAATTAATATCATAAATTGTTGAATTCCCTTTTTCCACTCTTAATGGTTTTAGTTTTAATTCTTCCATATAGTTATTAAAATAGATAACTATATAAACTTTACTATTCTTAATATCTTATGCAAAGAACAATCAAAATAAAGTTAGAAACCAATGAAGACTTAATTAATACTTTAGAAATTTCTTCAATAATAACTCAAACAATAAATGATGTTGGGAGTATTGAAGGGACTTTTAATAAATCTAATCTTCACAAATTAACTTATAAAAAATTAAGAATGGCTTATCCTTATTTTCCTTCAGGATTATTGCAAACCGTTAGGGATGTAGCAAGTGAACAACTTAAAAGAAACAGATTAAAAAGAAGTTGTTTTAAACAATTCACTTCATTGAGATTGGACAAACGAAATTTAAGAATAAGTTTAGAACATAAACTTATTTCAATATCTTCAATAAACGGAAGATTAAAATTTAATTTTAAATCTCATAAACAACTTGATAAATATAAAGAATGGAATGCTATTGCTGGAACTTTAAGTTATAAAAAAAATAGATTATTTTTGAACATCATAGTTGAAAAAGAAACACCTAAAATAAATCTCGGGAGAATAAACATAGAGAAAGACACCTTAGGAATAGATAGAGGAATTAATAATATTCTTGTCTGTTCTAATAATCAATTTTTTAATTCAAAACATCTTAAAAAAATTAAAGGAAAATATCAACATCTTAAAAAAATGTTGCAGAAAAAAGGCACTAAATCTGCTAAAAGAAAATTAAAAAAAATTAGTGGAAAAGAAACACGGTTTGTTTCTGATACAAATCACAGGTTATCTAAATTATTAGCCGAGAGTGATTTTAAAGTATTTGTCCTTGAAAATTTAAAAGATATGAAAAAGAAAAAAAATGGAAGAAGGTTTAATAAAAAACTAGGTGGATGGAGTTTTAAGCAATTTGAAAACTATTTAACATATAAATTAGAAGAAAAAAATAAACTATTAATTTTAGTAAATCCTAAATATACAAGTCAAACTTGTAGTGAATGTGGATTTAAAGAAAAATCAAATAGGAATGGTAATAAATTCATATGTAGAATATGTGGGTACGAACTTCATTCAGATTTAAATGCTTCTTTAAACATCGCTCAACTCGGTAAATCTTTTTTGAGCAGGTTGCCTGTCAATCAACCAATAGTAACAACGCAAGTTAGTTACAAGCCAATCATTTCAATGGTTGGTAATTGACCTCTGTATGGGTTTTAATACTTATCAAATAAAAAAAGAGCCCAAAGGAGGAAGCCGTGGACTCTTTTTTAAAAGAGGTGACTATCATGAGAGTGTGCCTTTTAACCTTTCTTGGTTTTAGACAAGATGCTTAAACAAGCACAGAATTATTAATTCTTAGAGCTTTATAAGTATTATTAATGAATAATAAGGTTTTAAAGTATATCGTTAAACTTACAGATATATCTAAAAATTCCCCATAAATTCTTGAACACCAAAGACATCTAAATCATCTTTCTGTTTTCTTTTCTTTGCTTTCTTTTCCATCTCTGCAAGATCTTTATAATAATTAGAGTTATCAATAAGATGGTCTTTTGCTATCTCTTTGGCTATACCTTTATGTTTAGTATGTTCCCCTAATTCTTCTTTAATTCCTTTACTTAATTGCTTAGGATTAAATCTAAAATCAGGGATACAATCGGCTTTCCCACCTTTAAGTTTCTCTGCCATTTTAACTTTTAATTCCTTTAAGGATTTTCTTTGCATCTTCTTATGCTTTTTCTAAATCAAAAATCTTTGTTTTAGATGTTTTCTCAATAGCAGCAGGGTTAAATTTTAATTCCTTTCCGACTTTGTTTATGATTTCTTTTATTTCTGTCATATTAAATTTTATATATATCTTCAGTATTTATGTTTATTGGTTTTTGGGCACCGAAGATATCTATTGGTTGGATTGGCTTTGGTCTTGCAGCTTGTAATTCTCCTTTAAGTTTAGTTATCTCTTTCTGTTGTTTAAGATTTTTTATCTGTTGGCTTTTCTTTAAGAAACTACGCTTTTGATTAATCTGCTTATTCAAGAGAGCTTGTCTTGCAACATTCTGTGCTTGTAAACCAAACTTACGAAAACCTTTTTCTTTACTTATTTGTTTCTGTGTTTCTTTTCTTGCCCTATCTTTTTCTTTGTTTAATGCTTCAATTTCTCTTTTTACTTTACCAACTTCATCTGTTGGTTTTATATTAGGCATAGAAGTAGGTTTTAATTTTGCCAGTTTTTTC
>DATKUW010000060.1:0-2644 GCA_035530435.1 Bacillota bacterium | reverse complement strand
TATATCTCAAAAAGGTAGGAAAGTGTCCCAAAAAACTAAAGAAAAAATTAGAAAAAGTTTAATAGGTCATAATGTTAACAAAGAAACAAGAGAAAAAATCAGTTTAATAAAGAGGGGAAGAAAAGAATCAGATGAGATAAGAAAAGCTAAATCTAAAAGAATGAAAAGAGAATATTTTTTAGGGATAAGAAAAAAGGCAATGAAAGGGAAAACTCACTCTGAAGAAAGTAAAAAAAAGATAAGTGAAGGAATAAGATTAGAAAAGCATTGGAATTGGTTGGGAGGAAAATCTTTTGAACCATATACTAAAGAATTTAATAATAAATTTAAAAGGGCAATTAGAAGAAGAGATAATCAAATATGTATGTTATGTAGGATACATCAAGAAAAAGAGAAGAGGACTTTAAATATTCATCATATAAATTATGACAAAAAATTATCTATTCCAGAAAATTGTGTAACTCTTTGTAATAATTGTAATGTAAAAGCCAATTTTAATAGAAAGTATTGGATTAAATTTTTCCAATCATTACTATCAGAAAGATATGGATATACATATAAAACAAATAACATTGTGTTGGAGGTATCAAAATGTCTTGGGTAGAGCCATTGGAATTAGAAACTATATTTATTCAAATTTTTGCAGGTGATGCAACATACTTTTCAGCACTAGCCATCTTTGCTATTTTGGCTCTGGCAAGTTATTTTAGAATGAATGCTATTAACATGGGATTTATGATAATGATATTCTTATTAATGTTTTCAGGATATGTTCCAGCAACTTTATTGATTTTTGTTTCAATATTTGCAGGATTACTAGTAGGATATGTTATGGCAAGAGTGATGAAAAACTAAGCCCTATTTAAATAAAAAAATTACATGTAGAAACAATGGGAGTAAAAGATATATTAAGGAAGTGGGCAGAAAAGAACACAGAAAAGAAAGGTCGGTTCAAGGAACTGGAAGAAGAATACTTAATGAACAAGAAACTGGAAGAGAAGCAGAAGTCTGCAAATGAACGCGAGCTGGAAAGATACATGGAAGAAGCAAGAGAAAAGAGAATTAAAGTTAATCTGGAAAAGTTTAGGAAGCAGCAGAAAAAAGAATTTTGGAGCAGTAACATGATGAATAATAAACAAACTTCAATATTAAAAGAAGATAAGCCCATTTTAAAAGAAAAAAATATCTTTAAAATGAAAGGGAATATGTTCATGAAAGGAAACATGCTAAACAGCAAGGGGTTTAAATGAAAAAGAAGAAAGAGAAGAAAGCAAAAGGATTGAAAGCAAAATTAAAAGCAAAAATTATATTAAAAAGAATATTAAAACCAACAAAAATGACAGTAAGAATTAAGGAACATGAACCAACACCTTATGTATCAAGGTTTTTTAAAAATGAATGGGAGGAAGCGAAGCAAAGCATGTTTTTCAAATGATTGAAAAAATTTTTATATTGAGGAGGGGAGATAAAAGATGAACAAACAAGGAGAAGTGGGTATAATGGCATTCCTAATTGTGTTTATAGGAATAATTACTGCTCTTGTATTATTCCAGGGACTTTCACCTTTCTTATCAACTTTAAGAGATACTGCAACTGCAAGTAATGTTACATACACCTTACCAAACTCAACAACAACTGATTTGACAGGACAAGAACTTTTGAGTACACCAACAGTAACAAATTCCACAGATGTTATGGGACCTATTAGTGCAGGAAACTATACAATAGATGAAGGAGTTAGTGCTACAACAGGATTGAAAACTATTCAATTTACATGGGCAGATGCATCCGCAACTGCTGGACAAACACCAATGAATCTTAGCTATGACTATGGTGCAGACGGTTATTTAGATAGTTCAGCTGGAAGAAGCATTGTAGGATTGATTTCAATATTTGCAGCATTAGCTATAGCAGTAATTGCATTGTCACCAACATTAAGAAGTGATGTTATTGGAAAATTAGGGGGAATAGGCGGAAGATAAACCCCTTATTTACAGGAAGTAGAAATACTTAATTGGAAATAAAATGACAGCAACAGGAAGTCTATTAAGTTTAGCAAGAACCGCACAAGCGATAGCCCTAGTCGGAGAAGGAGCAAAGGTTGTCAAGAAAAAGAAAGTAAAGACCAAAGACATTATTGGTCTTGGAGTAAAAAACATTGTGGGTGTAGAATTCATCAAGCTGCAAGCCCAGGCAGCATCAGGATTATGAATTCAGTTTGAGGAGGGGAGATAAAAAATGCCAAAAAGAAAAAAAAGAACAGTCAAAAGAAAAGGAAAAGTAGGAAGACCTAAAAAGAAAAGGAAATAGTAATTAGAAATAGTTATTAGTATTCCTTAACTCTTATAAAGGTTAATCTATTAAAAATATTAACTCATTTAAACCCCTTTTTTCTTCCAAGGAAGATTAGAGATAATCTTCCTCTGTTTCTTTTTCATCTAATTCTAAATCATCAACAAATTCATCTAATTCAATATCTCTTTTACTTTTTCTACTCCATGTTTCTTCTTTCATCCTTTATTATAAAATATACTATTAAGATTATTAATGTGAATATAATCAAGACATAAACCCACCAATAATTATCTTCTGAAGAAATATTCTCTAAAGTATTTACAATATCATTTACTGATTTTACTTCCTC
>DATKUW010000059.1:0-3353 GCA_035530435.1 Bacillota bacterium | reverse complement strand
TAATTTGAGCAAGCGACTCCTGCATTTATGTTTGAGGTATCATGGGTAAAACCAATATTTACAAAAGGATCCCTTCCTTCTTTCAAAGCAGCCCTTACATCATAGACCTTTATCTCTGATGAATGTTTTCTCTGCTCTGCTTTCCTATATAGCTCAAGAGGGTACTCGTTTACAAGCTCAAAATCAAGAATTTGATCATCAACTTCTCCTGCACTGATTTTTGCATTTAAAACCAAAGGAGCGTCTTGAGTTCCCCCCCTATGACTTGGCAAAAATTCTCTTGAAAAATTTAAAAGGACATCTCCTAAAAGCATTAATGCTGCCTCATCACCATCACAATCTCTTCTTATTGCTGCATGCATATATGGGCTTGCTAATAATCCAAGAGTATTTGAAAAGCCAATAATCCTACAGACAACTCCTGCACAATTGTGAGGGGCCATAACAACACCCATTTTTCCCACAAGGTCTTCTCTTTTTTTAACATTGTAAAAAGGCACTAGATCATAAAATCTTACAAGCAAATCATCAACAAAATTACAAATTCTCACAAAAACATCGTCAGCTCTTTCAGGAGCCCCTGTAGAACTAGGAAGGAGGATGTCGTGAGGTTTTAATTCCAAAATTTGGTCATCCTGAATCAACTCTTTTCCAAAAATATCTTTTGCATAACCTATCTCTTTAAGTTTTTCAACACTCACAAAAATTTCTTTTGGTTTAAAAGATAAAAGAGGCATTTCTGTTGCATCAAATCTAATTGTCCCATCCTTATTTACCTGTAAATTATACATGGCCCTCAAGATTCCTTTTACAAGTGGCTCAACAACATGACTCTCAGAACTTGTTCCCCTCACTCCTTTTATCAAGGGGGGGATTTCCATATTAGAAAGCTGCAACTTTTCTTTTGCCTTTTCCATATGATGATTTATATTGATTTGCCTGTGATAATACTGTTTAGAGTTTTCGTGTTTTTCGCAAACATTGAAACTAGTCTGCGCACATTCAGAACAATAAAACATTTTTTTACATTTATTTTCACAATTTTCACAACTTGGAAAAATTGTTTCGTTTTTACAATCTTCACAATAATAAATTGGGAAATCTCCTGTAATTGTTCCTAAATCACAAGCTGCCTGAACACTTCTCAACCTTCCTCCTTCCCTCCCAACAGGAAATAAAGCATTAGGGCTCCCAGTAAGTTTCCTCAGTTTAGCCTTTTCAGGTCTTCCCATTCTCGCCCCGATAAAATCCCCTGCCTTGTCTTTTACTTCAAATTCCGAAATTGAATTTATTACAAAAAGAACTTCTTTTTCCTTAATTTCTTTTGTCTTATTTTCTAATTCAGAAATAACATCTTTAAGCGCAATTTCTTCTTTATCTAAAATTTCCCAATTCAATCCAAGATTAGCAAATAATGCCTTACTACTTTTAAGATTTATTACAACGTTTTCAATTGTAACGTCGTGCTCAAGACCTAAAATTTCAAGAGCCCTTTTGCCTGAACTAAATTTTTCATATTCTATTTTTTTGTAAGGAAGGATAATCTTTTTATCTGCCTTGGCATGTTTTAACCAAAAAACTAATCCCTCAAACTGTTTTCTAGATATTTGACTCCAATAAAAAATATGTTCTGGGTGAAGTGGAATCTTTTCGTTCCTGCTTACCTTTATTGCTTCTTCAAAACAAATATTAAAACAATTCAGATTTTTCTCAAGCGTAGGATTTTTTTCTCTTAATTCAAGTTTCCAAATTTCTTCCACATAACCAGGATTAATAAGGCTTGCATTTCTGTTAGTTACATCACTAAAAGGAAAAAGTAGGTCTCCTAAATAGATTATCTCTTCAACATCCTTATATATTTTTTTTGCTTCTTCCATTGTTTTTACTTTTTTTACACTTCCGTTAAATAATTTAATTATTGGCCCATCGATAGAATCACATGAAGTAACTATGCAACCTTTTGTGGGTTTTTCTATTTTAAGCTGAGTCCCTATTGCAATAAAACCATCAGTTATTTCCATTGTTGCAGGGTGTACTGATGCGGCGCTAAATCCTGAGGTTCTTCCCCTACCATACCGAAATCTAAACGCACCTGATTGAGAAGGGTGCCCAAAAATAGGCCTTCCTGCAACAAGATCTTTTATATATGTAGGAGAATCGTCTGTTTTTCCTGTGTCTCTTTTTTCATGAAGTTCAGTATATCCACCAAGAAAATCAAAACCGTGTGATTCAAGGCCTTTTTTCTTCATTTCATTCAAGAGCCTTAACCCTTTTGCAGCTTTTTGCGCAAGTCCTTCTGAAAAAATTAAACACATGCCTCCACGAATATAATTTGTTTTAACTCTCTTGAGATTTTTATAATTTGAAACTTCTATGTGTGCTGTAGGGTCTCCGTCAATTTGTATAGGGAGATTTTCTGCAAGAAAAATTATCTCTTGTTTTGTTGGCATATATTGGAGATTGGTAATTCTGTCATGATAATCTTGATTTTCAGTCACATATCTTTTAACTTCCTTAGAAGTTGGATCATATTTTGCATATCCAAAAAGTTCTCTTAAATAATCTATCAGCATTAAAACAAGGCAGGATGCCGTGGTTCCTGCGCTTCTTATAGGTCCTGAAAAATACGCAATAAAATAGTCTTCTCCTTCTTTCGTTTTTCCAAGCCCGAGTCCTGTGAATCCCTCAAGAGGTGAGGAAACAACCCCTAAAGTTGTGTAAGCAAAACCTATTCTTATCCCTGCTTCTATTGCCTCGAGCAAACTTGAAAATTTACAGAATTTTTGTTTGGCAACTTCTTCGGCAATTTTAAAAGAGACCAGGGGGTCCAGCTTTCCATTCTCTTTCTCAAGTTCAAGAATTCTTTCAACTATTCCTGAATTTTCCATTTGTGGATAAACTGTAGAAATAAGCCCGACAACTTTCTCTGCAAGACTTCTTGCCAAAGGAATTTCTACCTTAGAAACAGGATCAAACCCCTTGCTTCTAGCTTCTTCTGCGACTTTATACACTTTTCTTGTCTCGTTTTCTATTATTTTCAAATATTGTTCTGTGTTCATTTTATTCAAGAGGAAATTTTTTTTTCTTTATAATTCTCCAAGATTTTTGCACTTGGGAGGTATATTTTTTCTGGAAGACCCTCAAGTGAAAACCACTTCCATTCAGTAATTTCATCTGGTTCCATTACTTGCGGTTCTCCTTCAAAATCTTCTGAAAATAAACCAATTGTTACAAAATGTGCTGTACTAATTTTATCATTATTAACACAAATCACTTTTACATGATTCAATTTAATTCCTGTTTCTTCCATTGTTTCTCTTTTTGCGCATTCTTCAAAAGTTTCTTGAAAATGT
>DATKUW010000058.1:0-2198 GCA_035530435.1 Bacillota bacterium | reverse complement strand
TTCTCTTGCCTTTCTCTCAATTATTTCTAAAGCTTTCAGGTAGCTTTCTTTCTTTCTCTTCGATTCTTCAGTATTTATTAGATCATGTTTTTTCAGTTCTAATTCTGTTAAGGTCATTTTATTTTTATACCTCCATTTCTTTTACTATTTTTGAATAATCAGCCATTTGAGGCAATTTCTTTTCTTTTTTAGTAAAAGATTTCATAATACATTTCTTCGGGATTTCATTAAAAGAAATGCACAAAAAATTAGCTCTACCATGTTTGGTGTTTTTCTCGAGTTTTTGTTTTATCTTTTCAGTATCGTATTGTAATAAGAAAAGTCGGAATTCAGGAATATTAAGAATAAAATATTTACAAATATCTGTTTCTTCTTGATTGGTATAACCATAGAAATATAATTGTGCTGCTAGTTTAAACCATTCACCTACACTTTTAACATAAGGATCATTGTAATATTCAAAAGTAAAATCATTAAAAGATAGATTATTATATCTTCGACATTTTTCTTGTAAAGTAAGGAAACTGCCATTTTCAAAACGAATTATTGTATCAATTCCTAACTCTTTATCCAATAAAGCTAATCCTGAAATTTCTTCCACATAAAACTGCTCTTCATTTGCTCGAGAGATAGTAGTTATTGTAGGAAAGATTTGGTGGTAAATATTATCAATATTTACCTTCATTTTCTTTTCTAATCTTTTATCATTTTTAAATGCCATTTATCCTCCCTCTTGCAATTTCGATATAATTAGACTCTTTCTCAATCAAAATATAATTACGATTAAGTTTTTCACAAACAACTCCTGTAGTACCACTCCCTCCAAAAGGATCTAGAATTAAATCCTCTTCTTGTGAACCTGTTAAAATAATTCTTCGTAAAAGTTCCAATGGTTTTTGTGCAGGGTGATATTTTCCTTCTGAATAATTACTCTGAGGAGTAGAAATTTGCCAAACATTATACTGAATATCTTCTGAAAAAGTTTCATGTGTGAAATTTAAATCTCCTGCCTTTTTTCCATAAAGATAAAAAATAGGTTCATAAGCATATTTGTAGATTTTTTGATTATGAGGAGTAACATTATTACGATAATACCAAATTATCTCTTGTCCAAAATTAAAACCAAAGAAAAGATTTGCTTGGAGAATAGTATAAAAACTATATTTATGAATTTGACTCGAGCAAATATAGACTCTCCCTGTATCTTTTACTTTTGGCATAACTAAATTAAGCCATCGCTCATTAAATTCTCTAAATGCTTTTCTAGACTCAAAAGTATCCCACTCTTCTGCAGTAATATTATATGGTGGATCAACAAATAATAAATCAATACTTTTATCAGGAATGTTTTCTATCTCTTGAAAGAAATCCCCTTGAATTATTTTCCCTCTTAGTTTCTTTGGTTGAGTAGCTATTTCTAGTGTTTTTTCTAATTGTTCTTTTTGTCTAATGTCATTAGAAACACTCTTAATAGATCGTTGACCACTAAGTGCTTTCTCTCGAGCAAGAGCTATTTCCCCATCTTCTTGAGCAATATCAGTTATTTTTTGCCATTCCCATAATGTTTTATCAGAAACACCTAATTGTTTGGCAACCTTTCTCCTAGAATTGTGAGGAATATCATCTTCCGTTTTGTGTTCAGAACACAAAACGGTATCATCTTGAAATTGTTTTAAAGTTGTTAATTGTTTTTCCTTTCCTTTTTCCAATTCCTTTTCAAGTAAAAACAATCCAACATCACAAAGTTGAGCTGAATTCAAATGTCTTCTATGCAAATTAAGAGCAATAACATAATCAAATGGATCGCAGTTATTATCAAACTCTACTGTTTCTGGTCGATAATTTATTAATTTACAAGCATTGTATCTGTTCCTTCCATCTAGTATTTTTCCTTCAAAAAGTACTATTGGTTCTAGCAATCCGTTTTTACTGATATCTTTTGCTAGTTCCCAAAGTTCTTCTCGAGTCATTAACGGAAAGATATTCGCTAACTCGTGAAATTCTAATTCATAGTTATTTTCTTTTTCTTCTTTTTCTATTTCTACTGTCATTTTTCTTTTCCAACTCCGACTGAGAAAAATAATTTTTATTCTGCTGCTGTTAGTTTTTAGTGATTATTTTTTATTTTTCACTTCCATAAATTTATTTTTTAATTATAATCAAAATGGTGGTGGATCACAATATATGCTGTTTTCAAG
>DATKUW010000057.1:0-2404 GCA_035530435.1 Bacillota bacterium | reverse complement strand
TCTGCATATTATCTCTTGCTTGTTCTCAATCTAGCAACACCTAAGATAAAATTAAAAACCAGAATATTTGCAATTCTTTTTTCCTTTGTAACATTTTTGGTTCTGAATATTCTAAGAATTTTCGTATTAGGCGCTCTAGCTGCAACAGATTTTCCTTATTTTGATGTTACCCATACTGTTTTTTGGTATGGATTTAGCACAATAATAGTGGTGGCAATCTGGTTTGTAGAGGTGAAAATTTATAAGATAAAAGAAATCCCATTCTATTCTGATATAAAATTCTTATATAAAAAATCTCTTTTAAAAAAGTAAGGTCAAAATTAGCCCAATTTATTAATTTCTATAAAAGATTCAAGCATCATCCTCTCTAACGCCTTCAATATTTCACAGTTATTTATATTAACATTGTAACAGGCAGAACCAAATTTTTCTATACTTGTTTCATTTCCTGCTTGTAGCTTCATAAAAGCATATCTTCCTTCAGAATCACAAACGGCTTCATCATCTTTTATTACATCTATCCCTGAAATTTTGTAAAGGTTGAGCAGATTTGCAACAGCTATTATTCCATCCCCGCCGCAATTAAAATCTTCTGTGCTGTTAAGAACAAGAATCTGCTTAAGCTCAATTTCCCCTTCAAAAGGAATGTCCTTTCCCAAATCTCTCGGGTCGTTTCTGAAATAGAAATTATAAGGAACTCTTTTTTCCTGATATATCACAGGAATTGATGTTTGATAAAGAATCAAATCACCCTCTTTAATTATTTTAAATTTAACCCCTTCGTATTCAAAATTTTTCGCAAAATTGGAAATTAATACGATTAAAACAATGGCGATTATGGCAATTCCTAATCCTATGAAGAGATTTTTAAGAATTTTATCTTCAGATTTAATCTGTTCTTTTTTTCTGATTCTTTTCTCTCTGCCTTCTCGAATTTCTCTTTTTGTTTTCTTCTTTTTTATATTTTTTTTATTTGCCATATCTTTATTTTATCCCTAGCATCTTAAATAAGAACTGGTCAGTCAGTTTTAAAAGTTCTTCTTCTGGGCCCTCAATATAAACACATTTATTTTCTTGTTTTATTGAACTAATATTATTTTCTTTTATAATTATAAAATTATCTTCACAGGTTTTTACAGCAATTCCTTCAGAGCATTCAATTCCTTTTTCATCCATGCAAGCATCTGTTACCCTTTGTGCAATTAGCTCCAAATTCATTTTTATTTCAGTTTCAGCCTCATTGTTTTCAGAGTAAACATATGCCGGAAGTCCTTGGTAAAATGTAAAATCTCTCAACCCGAATCCGATTTCAGGAACCTGCTCTGGATTGTGACTAAAGGTAAAACTTCCAATTCTCCAAAACCCATTAATATATGCAAATTCAAATTCATTATACGTTATCTTATCTCCACCTTCTTCTTCATCAGAATTTCCTTGAAGGGCAAAACCAAGAACACTTAAAATCATTAAAAAAACCAAAATAATCCCCATAAGTATCTGATTTCTCTTTGTTCCTTTTTCTTTTTCCCTTTTTGAAACAAGTCTTTTCATATTAAATAATTATTTATGTCATTTATAAATTTAATTTCATTATATTTCAATCAAAGTATTCAAATCTAGCTCTCGCTAATCCTTAAAAAAAAGAAAAAGAAAAAAATAAAATTAAAAAATTGACTTTATGCTACTTGCAATGTTGCTTGGGTTGCTGTAGTACCGATGTACTTCTTATCAGCTGCAGTATCAACTGTCTGCGTTCTTAGATATGTTGCAGCGTTTACCGTGTCTGAAACGTCATAACCAGCAACTAACAATGCGATCTTACCAGTTGTGTAAGCATCACCAAAGCTTTGTATCAAGAACTGTCCTGAGCCGACCTCTGTTGCGTCTGTCCAAGCAGAACCACAGTGAGCTCCACCGACCAAGGTAGCAGCAACTGAGTTAATACAGCTACCACCAATAACGATTAAGTTCTTTGAACTTACCGAGCTAACTTCTGAGTCTTTTACAAGAACATCTCCAAGAGCTGTTCCTGCGCTTGTTCCTCCAGATACAATTGATCCAGTTGCACCGACATATATTTGTGCATATACCTGGCCTGTAGGATAACTTATCGTTGCTGTCTTTTGATCAGAATCGCTTGCGTCTTTTATTACAAGTGTTCCAAACCAGTCAATATCTTCTGTGAAATCACTGTCACTAGCTCTTGTTGCTGAATCATGGTAATATGTTGATGAAAACAACACATCATCCACCCCAAGACCATCTGTGCTTGTTCCAGCCGGGGCTGTTTCTAGATTAACAACAACAGCATGATACTCTGTGTTATCATCCTTTCCTTCAAACAAGACTAAAGATGGTTCTGCTAAGTTAGCAGTTCCTTCTGGATCTGTTAGATACAATATAG
>DATKUW010000056.1:0-15688 GCA_035530435.1 Bacillota bacterium | reverse complement strand
AGAAATTCTGGGAAAATAAACAACCTTAAAAATATCTCTTTCTTAGAAAAAATATGGTGATAAATACTTTTCATATAATAGCTATTATTGGCTTGTTAGCAATAATCTCTGGAACATTTATGGTTTCTATGAAAAAAAGTATTAGAAGACGATATATTTATCCTTTGCTTATATTAGGAGGTGTGTGTTTAGAAATCTATAGTATTTATATTGGTGATTTAATCTTCATAATTCTCCAAGGCTTATTTATAATATCTTCACTTTATGGTTTAATTCGAATAAATGAAAGGCACGGAAACAAATGAAATACCTGAAACTTTCAGAATTATACGAAGAACTATCTGGTACAACAAAACGTCTTGAAAAAATAAAAACCCTCTCAAAATTTTTAAAAAATCTCTCTGAATCAGATAGAGATGTCATGTATCTCTTGCTAGGAGATATTTATCCAGAATATGATGAAAGGCGAATAGGCATAAGTAATCAGCTCGCGATAAAGGCAATATCTAAAGCAACAGGTATTGAAGAGAAAAAAGTTACAAAAGAATGGAAAGAAATCGGGGATCTTGGGAAAGTAGCAGAATTTCTTACAGCAAAAAGAAAACAGTCAACTCTTCATAGCCACATCTTAACTACAGAAAAAGTTCTTGAAAATCTAAGAAAACTTCCATATCTTGAAGGAAAAGGAACTGTAAATAAGAAATTATCTTTAATAATAGAACTTTTGACTTCTGCTTCCCCTATCGAAGCTCTTTATCTTATCAGAACACTAATTGGAGATTTAAGAATTGGTGTTAAAGAAAGTACTATTCGTGATGCAATGACAGAAGCTTTTTTTGAAAAAAGCAAAAAAAGTTCAGAAATAATGCAGAAAGCTATAGACAAAGCAAATGATTTATCTGTTGTTTTTGAAATTGCGAAAAAAGGGAAATTAAGTGAATTGAAAAGGGTTTCTTTGAAAATTGGCCATCCTATAAAAGCCATGCTTCCTAAAAAAGTAAAAAATATCAAAGAAGGCTTCAAAGAGGTTGGAAAACCTTGTGCTATTGAATTCAAATATGATGGATTTAGAATGCTGATTCATAAAAAGAAAGATGAAATACTTGTATTTACAAGAAGTCTAGAAAATGTTACAAAACAATTTCCAGAAGTTGTAGAATACATCAAAAAATATGTTAAAGGAGAAACATTTATTCTTGATTGCGAGGCTGTTGGTTATGATAAAAAAACAAAAGAATATCGGCCTTTTCAGGATATAAGTCAGAGAATAAGAAGAAAGTATGATATTGATAAATTACAAAAGCAACTCCCAATTGAATTAAATCTTTTTGACATCCTATATTATAATGGAAAATCTGTACTTGATGATGCTTTTGAAAAAAGGACTAAACTACTCAGAAAAATTGTAACAAACCACCCTTATAAGATAATCACTTCCAAACAATTGATAACTGGAGATGAAAAAAAGGCCGAAGAATTTTACAAAAAGGCCTTAAAGGCCAATCAAGAAGGGATAATGATGAAAAATATGAAATCCCCTTATCGGCCAGGAAGAAGAGTTGGGAACATGATAAAAATGAAACCTGAAGAACGGGATTTAGATCTTGTTATTACAGGCGCAGAGTATGGAACAGGAAAACGTTCAGGATGGATGTCTAGTTTTATTCTTTCGTGTCAAGGAAAAAACAAAGGAGAATATCTTGAAATAGGTAAAATGGGTACAGGGATAAAAGAAAAGGCAGAGAAAGGCATGTCTTTTGATCAATTAACAAAACTTGTAAAACCACATATTATAGAAGAAAAAGGAAAAACAGTAAAAATAAAACCAAAAATAGTTCTTGCAGTAACATATCAAGAGATTCAAAGATCTCCAAATTATAATTCAGGTTTTGCATTAAGATTTCCAAGATTCACTGCACTTCGTCCAGATAAGCCCTTAAGCGAAATAACAACATTAAACGAAATAAAAAAAGACTTTGAGAACCAGAAAAGAAATTGGAGGTATGGTTAAGTTATTAGGCTTCTGAAAAATCTTTACAATAATTACTAAAAGACATGAAATAATCAACAAATGTTCCTTCTTCATCTAGCTTTTTTCCTTTATGTTTGATAACACCTGCAAAATAAAGGCCTTTTTTTAACCATTCATAAATTTTTTTATCTCCTTCATTCTTTGGAAGATCCAAGATACTTTCTTTATTAACCCATTGAGGAAACCCCTCATTACTGTTTCCTATCAATTGCCCCCCATAATTTTCTGCAACAAAAAGATAAACTTGAAAATTTTCTGGATTTTCCCAATCATCAAAAATTCTTTCAGAATTATCAAATAAAATAACACCTTGTAATCTAGGCTTAATCAATATCAAACCTGTTTCTTCTTGGGTTTCTCTTATTACTGACTCTAATCTACCCTTTTTATGTATTTTTTCAAGATCTTTTAATTTTCCACCAGGAAGAGTAAAACAACCAGAATTAGGATCATTATCTCTTTTAGTTTTTTGTATCATTAAAACTTTTTTTCTAAATTCAAGATGGGCCATGGTTCCATATTTCATTATTTTAAATGGGGCAAGAATTTAATAAAGATTTCTATGTTCTAGTTTCCCCGACCTACTTATAAACCTTTATAAATACTTTTTTTCTCTTATTTATAAATGGCTAAAGAAGCAAGTAACTACAAAATACAGAATATTGTGGCAACCACATCTCTTGAAAAGCCGATACCTCTGACAAAACTTGCAAGAACCCAGCCAAATACAGAATACAACCCAGAGACCTTTCCCGGCTTAGTTCTTAGAATTAAGGAACCAAAATCAGCTGTTCTTGTTTTCAGTTCAGGCAATCTTGTATGCACAGGAACAAAATCAATAGCACAGGTTAAGAAAGTGATTCAGGCAGTAATAAAGCAATTAAAGAAAATTAATGTAAATATAACGACAAAACCAAAAATTACGGTCCAAAACATCGTTGCTTCGGGAATGATAAATCTTAAACTTAACTTAAATTTTCTCGCTCTAGAGATGGAAAATACTGAATACGAACCAGAGCAATTTCCAGGACTTGTCTATAAACTCATAGAGCCAAATGCGACTTTTCTTCTCTTTAGCAACGGCAAGCTCGTATGCACAGGAACAAAAAATCGGCAGCAGCTAGAATACAGTATGGACCAGCTTCTAAAAAATATCAAGGTAGTCTTAAAGGGCTATAAGAAATAAAAATCCTTAAAAATTTTCTGTAAAACTTTCACCACCCAAAAATAATTATTATACTTCTAAAACTACTCTAAAATCTATATAAATTTATAAAAACTCCAGCCTTTTTGCATAAATATGGACGAGCAGATTGAGACAGGAAAATCAAAGAACGATGAATTAATGATTGAAGCAAAAAACTTCTTTGAGTTTCATAAGAAAGAAATTGGTGAAGCAATTAGAAAAGGAAAGAATATATTGCCTCTTGATTTTTCAAAACTTACAGAATTCTCAAATAAACTCGCAGAAGAGATACTTACAAATCCTGAAGAAACCCTAAGAATAATTGAGCTAGCTATTGAAGAAACAGGCCTTGTGAGTAATTTAAAGGTCCGTCTTGTGAATCTTTCAAAAACCCAGGATATAAAAGTAAGAAATATTCGTTCAAGAAATCTCAATGAAATAATTATAATTGAAGGGCTTGTAAGACAAGCATCAGATGTAAGACCACAAGTTGTAAATGCAAAGTTTGAATGTCCTTCTTGTGGTACTGTCATTTCTGTTTTGCAGATAGAAAAAAAATTCAGAGAACCAACGAGGTGTTCCTGTGGAAGAAAAGGTGGTTTTAGACTTATTAGTAAGGAAATGGTCGATACTCAAAGATTAGTGATTGAAGAAGCACCAGAAAGTTTGTCAGGAGGAGAGCAACCAAAAAGGATAAATGTTTTTCTAAAAGAAGACCTTGTTGAACCAAGAATGGAAGAAAAGACAACTCCTGGAAGCAGAGTTAAAATAATAGGGGTTTTAAAAGAGGTTCCTGTTCCGCTTCATTCAGGAGGCTTGTCAACACGTTTTGAACTTGCTATTGAGGCAAATAACATAATTCCTCTGGAAGAAACTTTTGAAGAGCTTGATATAAATGAAGAAGATGAAAGGCAGATACTTGAACTTTCACAAGATCCAAAAATATTTGAGAAACTCTCAAAAAGTATATCTCCAAGTATTTGGGGATATGATGAGATAAAAAAATCAATGGTTCTTCAATTATTTGCAGGGGTTCGTAAAGTCCATGCAGATGGGCAAAAAAGCAGGGGAGACATTCATATTCTTTTGATTGGAGACCCTGGTGTTGCTAAATCGGTTATACTAGGTTTTATGGCAAATATTTCTCCAAAAGGAAGATATGTTGTTGGAAAATCTACTTCAGGAGCAGGATTAACAGCAACTGTTGTAAGAGATGAATATCTAAGAGGATGGAGTTTAGAAGCAGGAGCAATGGTATTAGCAAATAAAGGATTAGTATGTATAGATGAACTTGAAAAAATGGATCCTGGTGACAGAAGCGCCATGCACGAGGCAATGGAGCAACAAACAATAACAATTAGTAAAGCAAATGTTCAAGCAACTCTTCGTGCAGAAACATCTGTGCTTGCAGCAGCAAATCCAAAATTTGGAAGATTTGATCCTTATCAGGCAATTGCACAACAAATTGATTTACCCCCTACACTTATTAATAGATTTGATGTTATTTTTCCTCTTAGAGATCTTCCAAATAGAAAAAAAGATGAACTTATTGCAACTCATGTTTTACAGGAACATCAAAAAGAAGGAAAAGATATGTTAATTCCAAGAGAACTTTTTAGAAAATATATAGCTTATGCAAAACAAAAAATAAGACCTGTATTAACTGATTTTGCTGTTGAAGAAATAAAGAACTTTTATGTTGAACTAAGAAATATGCCTGTTTCTTCTGAAGGAGCATTAAGACCTATCCCAATTTCTGCAAGACAGTTACAGGCTTTAATAAGGATGTCAGAAGCTTCTGCAAAGATGAGACTCAGTGAAACAGTAGATGCTGAAGATGCAAAAAGAGCAATAAACATAATAAAATATTATCTAACACAAGTGGGTTATGATTATGAATCAAAAACCTTTGATATAGATAGAGGAACAGGAGGAATGCCTGCATCTCAAAGAAATAAAGTCTTTATGGTGAGGGATGCAATTATAAATTTAGAAGGAAAAATAGGAAAAATGATTCCTATAGAAGATTTAGAAAAAGAGCTTGAAGGAAAACTCACAAAAGATGAAATTGATGACGCTGTAACAAAACTAGATATAAGTGGAGAAATATATAAACCAAGAAAAGGGTATATCTCAAGAACTGCTAAAACATAATAATAAAAATGGTTGAAGAAAGATTCAAAAGAAACATTGCATTTAAACTCAGAATAGGAGATATATTAATCGGAAAACCAATAATAAATGAAGAAAGGTTTTCTTTTCTTGAACTTGGTGATAAAAAAATAGTCAGAGTTAATATACTTGGAACCATCGTAGATAAATATGAAAGTGATGGTGGGAACGAAGGAAGAAAATATTTATTTCTAACCTTAGATGATGGATCTGGTCAAATAAGGCTTAAAGTTTTTGGTGACGATTATGAAAAATTTAAAGATATTGTACAAGGACAAACAGTTGTTGTAATTGGTGTTTTAAGAAACTGGAACAATGAAACATATATCGCTCCTGAAATTATAAGAGAAAAGGATTCAAAATATCTTCTTTTAAGAAAACTTGAAATGGAAAAGGATAAAACTCTGCACGCACGACCCATTGAAAAAGCGCAGATTATCGCAATTAAAGATAAAATCCTAGAAATGATAAAAAATTCTGAAGAAAACGGGGGAATTGAGACAGATGAAATTTTCAAGAAATTCCATGAAACTCCCCAGACAATAATTGAGCAAGAAATTCAAAAACTTTTGGAAGAAGGAATAGTGTTTGAACCTCGTCCAGGAAAAATTAGGTGGTTGGGCTAAATATTTCAACCAAACCTTTCAAAAACCTTATAAATTCATTCTTCACTCTTAAATAATGGAAAACGATGAAAATTACGAAAAAATGCTCGAAGCAGCTTTTGGAAAAATAAAACAGAGTGACACTCATCTCAATAGATTTGAAGTTCCTAAAATAGAAGGGCATTTTGAAGGAAGAAAAACCATTCTTACAAATTTCTACCAGATAGCTTCTTATTTAAGGAGAAAACCAGAGCATTTTCAAAAATTTATGCTTAAAGAACTTGCAGCTTCAGGACAAAAAGAAGGAGATAGGTTTGTTTTAAATATAAAGGTCCCAAGCCCAAAGATAAATCAAAAAATAGAAGAATACATCAATGAGTTTGTTCTGTGTAGAGAGTGCAAAAAGCCAGATACAGAACTAATGAAAAAAGATAGGATAAATTTTGTTCATTGTCTTGCTTGTGGGGCAGAACATAGTGTCAGAAGCAAAATCTAAATCTTTAAAAATCATTCTTTCCTAAGCATTTTTAGGAGGTATATGTAATGGTAAAAGGATATTGTGTTGTATGTAAGGAAAAAGGAGTAGAAATGACCGGTCCAAAAATTGTTCAGACATCAAGAGGAGGATACATGGCAAAAGGAACCTGTTCAAAATGTAACAAGACCACGATGTGTGCTATGCTATCTAAAGATAATGCAGAAAAGGCAATTAAGGATGGTGCAGAAAAAGCTTTTTAATTTAAATTTTATTTTTTTATAATGTTTTTGAATATAATCAAATCATATAGAGACGTGGTTGCGATTTGTGATAAAGACATTCTCGGGAAAAAATTCGTAGAAGGAAAATTTCAGTTAGACATTAAAGAAAATTTCTATAAGGGGGAAGAAGCAGATGAGGAATCTGTCATAAAAATAATCAAAAAAATGACTGCAGAAGACTCAACTTTCAATATTGTAGGGAAAAAATCCGTGGATGCTGCATTAAAAACAGGAATAATCGCAAAAGAGGAAATAGGGGAAATTCAGGGAGTTCCGTTTGCACTGGTTTTATTTTAATTAGTCAAATTTTATAAACGCTATCTTTTTAATTATTTAAATGAGATATAATCGAAAGAAGAGTAAGGGTAATGAAGAAGAAGAGAAAATTACACGGGTAAAACTCCCAAAAGGAAGAGAAATAATCGGAATTATAGAACAAAGACTTGGAGGAAACAAAATGTTTGTAAATTGTCTTGATGGAAAGAAAAGAAATTGCCGTGTTCCTGGTAGATTAAAAAGATATCTCTGGCTCCGTCCAGGAGATGTCGTGATTATAGAGCCATGGGAGCTCGATAACGAAAAAGGAGATGTTCTTTTCAAATACAGACTAAATCAGATTGAATGGTTAAAAGAAAAGGGATACCTTAAATCTGAAAAGCTTGAATTCTAAAATGTTAATTTACGAAAAAATTTCAAGAATAATAAAGAACAAGAAAAAGCTTGAAGAAAAACTTGGAATAAAAATAAAAAACCGTGGAAAAGAAGTCCTAATTGAAGGAGAAGCCGAAGATCGGTATGTCGCAGAGGCAGTTCTAGGGGCATTAGAATTTGGATTCCCTTTTTCAGTAGCGATGATGGTCAAAGATGAAGAATATGTGTTTGAGATTCTAAACATAAAGGACCACACAACCAAGAAAGATCTAAAAAGAATTCGAGCGAGAATTATAGGAAAAAAAGGTAAGGCTTTCAAAACTATTCACCATCTTACAAAATGCCATTTTGCGCTCAAAGATAATTTTGTTGGAATTATTGGGGACCCAGAACATATAAAAAATGCCCAGGAAGCAATTATTTCATTGATAAAAGGCTCAAAACATTCAAATGTTTATAGCCATCTTGAAAAACATCAAATAAAACCAGTTCTTGACCTAGGATTGAAAGAATAAGTTTTAAATACAGTTTTCTTTTCTTAAAATTAAGTCCCGGTAGCTCAGTTGGTCAGAGCGAACGGCTGTTAAATCAAAGCAATTTATACAGAAACCGTTAGGTCGTAGGTTCGAGTCCTACCCGGGACGTTTTTCTAAAATGAAATCGAAAAGAGTTTTGGTCGCAATGTCTGGAGGAGTTGATTCAAGCATAGCAGCGCTTTTGATGAAAGAAAAAGGTTATGAGGTTCTAGGTGCCTTTATGAAAAATTGGTCAGATACAAAGAATAAATTCGGAGAATGCACTTGGAAAGAAGACAGAAAAATGGCTATGAAAATTGCTGCAAAACTGGAAATTCCACTTATTACTCTTGATTTTGAAAAAGAATACAAAAAATATGTCATAGATAAAATGTTCAAACTTTACAAAAAAGGGATTACTCCAAATCCTGACATAGACTGCAATCAAAAAATAAAATTTCCTCTTTTATGGAAAACAGCAAAAAAACTGAAGGCAGACCATATAGTTACAGGCCATTATGCACAAATAAAAAAAACAAAAAAAGGCTTTGAAATGCTTAGAGCAAAAGATGAATCAAAAGATCAATCTTATTTTCTTTATCGCCTAACCAAAAAAGACCTCTCTCATAGTTTGTTTCCAATAGGAGATTATACAAAAAAAGAAGTTAGAAAAATCGCAGAAAAAAACAATTTTCCAAATTTTAATAGAAAAGGAACAGTAGGAATTTGTTTTGTGGGAAAGATAAATCTCAAGAATTTCCTTCAAAAGAAGATAAAACCCAAAAAAGGAAGGGTTTTGAACCCAGAAGGAAAACAAATAGGAGAACATGATGGAATTTATTATTATACAATCGGCCAGAGGCTTGGTCCTAGATTTGGAATTGAAATTGAACGTGGAAAAGGGAAAAAATTAAAACGATGGTATGTTGCAAGAAAAAATCTTAGAAAAAATGAAATTATTGCAGCACCAGAAGACCATCTCCTCTTATACAAAAAAGAAATCATAATAAAAAATCCACACTGGATAAATGACGTGCCTGATAAAAATAAAGGCCACAATCTTAGGGCCCGTATTCGCCAAGTTGGTGAACTGTTGGGCTGTAAATTATCATATAACAAAAATAAAAAGCAATATAAAGTGATTCTCAACAAACCAATAACAGGAGTTTCAGAAGGCCAGGCAATTGTTCTTTATTCAGGAAAAAAAGTTCTAGGAGGAGGTGTTATTGGGTTTTAATATATCCTAATATTTTTATACTCTGGTTTGTTATTTAAAACATGGAACTAAACAAAGCAATTCAATCAAGAAAAAGTGTGAGAAAATTTAATTCAAAGAAACCTGACTGGAGAAATCTTATTGAATGTCTTGATGCTACAAGATATGCTCCAATGGCAGGAGGAAATTATACATTAAAATTCATTTTAGTTGATGACCTAGAGAAAATAGAAAAAATCAAGGATGCGTGTCAACAAGATTTTGTTTCTCAAGCGCATTATGTGCTTGTTGTTTGTTCAAATCCTTCAAGAACAATCAATGCCTATGGAAAACAAGGGGAAACCTACGCAAGGCAACAAGCAGGTGCTGCAATTCAAAATTTCTGGCTAAAAATAACAGAATCAGGTCTCTCTACGTGCTGGGTCGGATATTTTGTAGAAAGCCAAATCAAAAGAATATTAAAAATTCCAAAAGAAGTAAATGTTGAAGCTGTTTTTCCCATAGGATTTGAATATGAAAAAAAACGAACGCAAAAAGCGAAAATAGATTTGGATAATATATTATACTTCAATGAATATGACCAGAAAAAGATGAAAAAATCAAAAGAACCTGATGCTTGATTGATTTATACTATTTTTTAAAAAGAAAAAACCCTGGAGAAAAAAGAACTCCAGGAAATAAATTTATTTATTTAGACTGAATTAAACAAGCCTATCTCCAAACTTCTATTCCGAAATCAGATAGTTCCTTGGAAACAGGTTCTTGATAATCTTCTGTGGACTTTCCAAGCAAGTAAGGCGACTTAACTCCTGTCATAATAGTAATAACTCGAACTCTTCCAGCAAACTCTTTGCTGATTCTAGCACCAATTATCACATTTGCTTCAGAGCTAAGATTGTCAGAAACAATTCTTCCAATATGGTCGAATTCTTCCAGTTTCAAGTCAGGACCGCAGGTAACATGTATCAAAGCTCCATTAGCTCCCTTATAATCCACGTCAAGTAGAGGATGTGTAAGGGCTTGTTTGACAGCTTCATCAACACGATTTGAGGAATCATCTTCTCCAATACCAATAACAGCAACACCACCGTTTTTCATAACTGCGGAAACGTCAGCATAGTCCAAATTAATTAAACTTGGCAGAGTTATGGTCTCAACAATTCCTTTAACCATTGTACTTACAAGCTCGTTAGCAACTGCAAATGCTTGTTCAATAGGTAACTGTCCTGCAATATCAACAAGTCTATTGTTATCAAGAACTATACATGTATCAGTACATTCTCTAAGTTCTTGCAACCCAAACTCAGCTTTATCCATTCTTGCTTTTTCAGCTTCAAAGGGCATTGTAACAACACCTATAACAACTGCTCCTGTTTCCTTAGCAAGCTGAGCAACAACAGGTGCTGCTCCTGTTCCTGTTCCTCCACCCAATCCTGCTAGAACAAAAACCATATCTGCACCTGAAACAACTTTTTTCAAATCAGAAAGGGATTCTTTTGCAGCTTCTCTTCCTGTTTGAGATTTTCCTCCAGCACCTAATCCTCTTGTTAACTCTTTTCCCAAGAGAAGTTTCTCATCTGCCTTTGAAACACTCAAGTGTAATGCATCTGTATTTGATGCATAAACAGTAGCGCCACTGATTCCCTTATTAAAAAGCCAAGTTACTGCATTACATCCCATACCACCAACACCAATAACCTTAATATTAGCCTTTCCAGCTTTTAAATCATCAAAGTTAATACTGTGTGTCTCTGCATTTTGTATTGCCTCTTTTGCAAAATCTAACACCATTTTTTTAACCTCCTTACATTTTTTAATGCCAGAAGTGTTTTTCTACCAAATCTTTTTGGAAAGATTTAAATAGTAAACCTACTTCCAACTATTAACAAAGAATTCACCTCAAAACAATAATTTATCCATACCGCCAAGTTGAATAAATTAATATTATAAAAAATAAAGTACCTTCTTCTTTAAAAATATTTTGTTTTTAGAATATATATTTTTAAAATCATAAAATTGCAAATAAAAATATTTTTTATTGAAAAAATTAATATTTTACCCTTTTTCTAATATAACAGCATTGATATTTTCTTCTTTACACAATTCAACAAATTCTTTTGCATCGTCTTCACTGCCAATGATCTCTCCCCAATGCATTGGAATTGCTAAACTAGGTTTTATAAGTTTCGCAGCTTCTGCAGCTTCTTCTGCATTCATTGTAAACCTCCCACCTATGGGAAGTAAAGTGACAAATTCTTTACCAGGTTGCTTATATCCTGTGAGTTTTTGCATTTCAGGAATAATATCAGTATCTCCTGCATGATAAATAATAACATCATCCATTTTAATCACATAGCCAACCCAGGATTCATCTTTAGGATGAAAGTGTTTATCAATATTATAGGCAGGAATTGCAAAAACCCTTACTTCTCCAAAATCAAGCTCTTGTCCTGGTTCTATTAATTCCATTTTAATAGGAACAGTAAATTTAGCAATCTTGCTCTGACAATCAGGAGTTGTCACAATTTTTGTTCCTTCTTTTATTATTTTTCCAATATCTGGAAAACTACAGTGATCATAATGACTATGAGTTATCAAAATTATATCTGCAGGCTCTAAATTTCCTTTTATATTATAAGGATCTATGTAAATTATTTTTTTGTTTTTTATCAGAAAACCTGCATGTCCTAACCACCTAAGCTCAATACCATTAATTCTCATAAATTAAAGAAAAAGTGCTAAGTTTTTAAGGATTTTGATATTTTCCAAAAACCTATCAAAAAATAAAAAGAAAAAGAAAATTTATAAGTAAACTTTATTAATCATCACTTTCAGGACTAGATTCTTCATCCCCTGAATCTTCAGAGTTCTCTTCTTCTTTCTCTTCTTCTTTCTCTTCTTCAGAACTCTCTTCTTCAGGTTCTTCAATATCTTCTTTGTAATCTTCCATTTGAATATCTCGTTTATATAAAAGTTAAATTTTACAATCTTTAGGGTTTTTAAAGATTTCTTACTCTAAAAAAGAGATACATCAAGGTTTCCATCGAAGAGGGGTTCTTGGAAAAGAAATAACATCTTTTATGCTATCTGCCCCGCAAATCCATTGCAAAACCCTTTCCACTCCAACACCATATCCTGAATGAGGAACAGAACCATATTTTCTAAGATCAAAATAAAATCCATAATCTTCTGGTTTTTCGCCCTGTTTTTTCAAATTTTCAGACATCTCTTTTATATCTAAGCTTCTTTCACTCCCACCAACAATTTCTAAACCACAGCCAGGAGCGAGCATGTCAAAACAAAGGGCTTCGTCCGTTTTTTTGGGGTCTTTTGGCTTGTAAAAAGCCATGATTTCTCTAGGATAATGAGTTACTACAACAGGAGTATCAAAATGCTGCATTAATTTTTGCTCTTCAATAGTCCTTAAATCTTTTCCAAATTTAATATTAATTTTATCTTTTTCTTTCAAAATTCTCAAAGCATCCCTATATTTTATTGTCGGCCATTTTTTCTTAACGATTTTCAATATTTTTTGAGGGTCTTGCCCTAAAGATATTAACTCTTCTGCACATTCTTTTGCTGTTTTCTCTATACAATATTTAATCTCTTCTTTTGCAAATTCTGTTATTTCATCAAGTTTCCACCAAGCAACCTCTGTTTCAGCCATCCAAAATTCAGACAAATGTCTAGACGTCTTTGATTTCTCAGCCCTAAAAGTAGGACCCATATTGTAAACTTTTTCTAAAGCAAATACCGCAGCTTCCCCATATAACTGCCAAGTCTGCGCGAGGTAAACTTTATTTCCATAATAATTTACTTCAAAAACCGTGCTTCCTCCTTCAGATTGCGTTGGCTGTAAAATCGGTGCATCAAATCTATAAAATCCTTTTTTCTTGAAAAATTCATCTCTTGCTTGAACATAGCTACTTCTAATTTTCATCAGAGCAGTCATCTTCCTGCTTCTCAACCATAAATGCCTTCTATCTCCAAGCAATTCTTCATTCAAATCTTTGTTTATTGGAAATTCATGAGATTCTCCAACAATTATAACCTTATCTGCTTCAATTTCATATCCTGTCGGAGCTCTTTTATCTTTCTTAATAGTTCCCTCGACTTCAATTGAGGCTTCGATTTGCAAAGCATCGATATCTTTCCATTGCTTTTTGAATTTTTCTTTCTTAAAAACACATTGAATAATTTCTGTTGAATCTCTAAGAACAATAAATCTTAACTCATTACTCCCTCTTTCACGATAGACCCATCCGCGCACAGCCACTTTTCCACTTCCTTTTTTCATCACTTCTTTTATTGAAATGAATTTCATGGTGTTAACCTCTTTCTATCTCTTGGGAACAAGGTTCCTTCTCTAATATTAGGTAGAGATAAAATTGCTTGAGTTATCCTTTCAAGTCCAACACTCCAGCCAGCATGTTCAGGAGCCCCATATCTAAAAGCATCAACATACCACTTGAAATTCTCAGGATTCAATTTTTTAGATTTTAATTGTTTTATTAAAATATCTGGGATATGTACTCTCTGTCCTCCAGAACAAATCTCAACATCACCATAAACAGCATCAAATCCTCCAGAAACCCCTTTTCCTTTTGGCCAAATATAAAAAGGTTTTATCTCAGCTGGCCATTCGTATGTAAAAATAACTGTATTTGGAAACAAAGCACAGAGCTTTCTTTCTGCTTCTGAATCAAGATCATCACCTTGTTTAATCTTAATCCCTTTTTTAGAAAGAAGGTTGACCGCTTCCCTGTAAGTCATATATTTTGCTTTTGGAACTTTTAAATTAAGTTCTAAAATTTTTAATTCATTAGAACAATCTTTAATTATTTTTTTTACAATATATTGAATTACTCTCTCTAGCCATTTCATTATTTCCTTATCATTATAAAACGCACACTCAATATCCATTTGCCTTATTTCATTAATGTGCTTAGACGTATCGTGTTTTTCAGCTCTCCAAATTGTATTTGTAGAAAAAACTTTTCCTAAAGAAATAGCCATAAGTTGTTTGTATAATTGGGGACTTTGAGCAAGATATGCTTGTCTATCAAAATATCTTATTTCGAATAAGTCTGTCCCTCCCTCTGTCGATGTCGCAATAATTCCTGGAGGCTGTATCTCTATAAATTCCTCTTTATAAAAAAACTCTCTAAAAGCATTTATTATTGTGGATTGAATTTTAAAAATCGCTTTTATTTTTGGCTTTCGTACATCTAAGGACCGGTAATCCAATCTTTTATCTAATCCTGTTTTCACAGATTTTTCATTAACCTGAATAGGAAGTTCCTCTGCTTTATTCAAAACTTTTAATTCCGAAACTTCAACTTCAATATCGTGTCTTGCATATTCTGCCCTTATTTGTGCTTTTTTTACTTTGCCTTTAATTTCAACAACACTTTCTAGTGTTAATTCTTCATCAAATCCCTTATTCCCTTGTTTCAAAACACATTGAACAATTCCAGAAGCATCTCTAAGAAGAAGAAATTTCATTTTTGAAAGCTCACGAACATCATAAATCCATCCTTTAAGCAAAACATCCTGTCCTGGCTTTAATTCTGAAACATAAGACCTTTTCATATTACCCTCTATTTAACATACTTTTTAATGTCTTCGGAATTAAAAATGTTCCGAATGACCCTAAAAAATTTATTCTGTAAATTTTTTAATGATTTCCATAAGTTCCTTGCCGTTGATTTTTCCTTTGAATTCTTTCATGATTAAACCCATATAGGCATTTGCAGAAAGTCCTGGTTTTTCTTTTATTAGTTTCATAATTTCTCCTTCTTTTCCGTGCAAATCTTCTTTTTTAATTTTAAGCGCTTCTGTATGGCTTTTTCCTTTTGCAATATTTTCAAGAACATGCTTGATCTGGTTCTCAGAAATTTTTCCTTTTTTCAAATTCTCTAAAACATAAACCAAAATATCTTTATTGAAAATCTTATCCATTTTCTTCAAAGAAATATTTTCATGTTTTGCAATTTCTTTTGGAAAAATCAAAAGTGTTTTGGCAACAATCTTCGGTTTTGGAAGAATATTCAATAATTCCTTAAATTCTTCTATCTTGTTCTGTTTTAATAATAGAGATATCATTTCCCTGTTAAGTCCTTCTCTTTCAAGTTCTTCTTCAACGTTTTTTCTCATTTTTGGTAGAGTTTTTTTAGCTTGATTAATCATTTGCAGAGAAATTTTAAGTAAAGGCAAATCTGTTTCAGGATACATTCTCGCAGAACCAGGCAAAGGACGCATATATTTTGTAGAACCGTCTTTTTGAGCATTTCGAACTTCCATTTTTGTTGGATTTTTCTTATCTGAAAATTTCTTATGCCTCAAAACTTCTTTTTCAATAACTTTCACAAAAATTCTCATATCTTGCATTCCCTTGATTTCGACCCGATTTTCTCCCCGAATAGAAACATTAACATCTTGCCTTATTGTTCCAATTCCTCTTCTAACCTTACAAGCTCTTAGAATTTCTCCTATATGCAGGGCAACTTCTTTTGCTTGTTCAGGAGTTTTAACATCTGGGGCAGTAACTAT
>DATKUW010000055.1:0-8439 GCA_035530435.1 Bacillota bacterium | reverse complement strand
GGAGAAGAAGGTACTGGTTCAAAAGGATGGGAATGTCATAAATGTAAATGGGAGGGAAAAGATGTTAAAGAAATGGAATTAACAGAAGAGGAATTTATGAAATATCTCGATGAAAAAGGCGAGGAGGTTGCGTAATGACAAAGAAATCATTACAAGAAATTGAAGACTACTACAAGAAACAAGGTTATGTAGGGGAGAACCTACGTAAAGAAATTATAAAAGATAAGGAATATCAAATGTTAGTCAAGGAAAGACAGAAACAATTAACAAAAAGATTTTCTCTAACAAAAACAGAAAAAAGAAAATATGTAATGTCAACAAATCAAGATTATGAAATATTGAGAAAAGTAAAACAACTTGAAAAATTAAAATTAACAAAACAAGAAGAAAGCTTAGTCGAACTCATAAGAACCCAATTGGAATATGACTGGAGAAAGCCACTAATAGTCTATTTAAATAAATTAATTAAAAAATATGGATAGAATGAAACCAGAAGAAAATAATGATAAAGGCATATTGAACACAGAAATATCTGGAGAGATGAAAAAATCATATCTGGATTATGCCATGTCTGTTATTGTTAGTCGAGCTATTCCAGCTATTGAAGATGGATTAAAACCTGTGCAGAGAAGAATTTTGTATTCTATGAATTTAATGGGGCTTAAGCCAGGTACTCAGACAAAAAAATCTGCGAGAATTGTTGGAGATGTAATTGGTAAATATCATCCTCATGGAGACACTGCTGTTTATGAAGCAATGGTTAGAATGGCACAATATTTTTCTTTAAGATATCCTTTGGTTTTTGGACAAGGTAATTTTGGAAGTATCGATGGAGATCCTCCTGCTGCTTATCGTTATACAGAAGCAAGGTTAATGCCAATTTCTTCAGAGCTTATTCAAGATATTGAGAAAAATACAGTGAAGTTTACCCCTAATTTTGATAATTCTATGCAAGAGCCAACTTTATTACCAGGTAAATTACCTGCCCTATTACTTAATGGTGCTTCTGGAATAGCTGTTGGTATGGCTACAAATATCCCCCCACATAATTTAACAGAAGTTTGTGATGCGATTATTGCTTATATTAAAAAACCAGGAATTACAGTTGAAGAAATTACAAAAATAATTACAGGTCCTGACTTTCCAACAGGAGGATATGTTTCAGGAGATATGGATGAATTATACAGAACAGGAAGAGGAAGATTAATTCTTAGGGGTAAAACAACAACAGAAACAGTTAGGAAAAAAGAAGCTATTGTTATTACAGAAATTCCTTATATGTTGAATAAATCAACTTTAGTCTCCCAGATTGCAGATATGGTCCAGAATAAAAAGTTGAAAGGTATTTCAGATTTAAGAGATGAGTCTTCTAAGGGAAAAATAAGAATTGTTTTAGAATTGAAAAAAGGAACAAATTCTAAATTTGTAATAAATGCACTTTACAAATACACAAGGCTTCAAGATTCTTTTAATGTGAATTTTTTAGCACTTGTTAATGGAGAGCCAAAAATCCTTGATATTAAAACTGTTCTTAAAGAATATGTTGAATATAGAAAAAAGATTATTACTAATAGAACTAAATTTGAGCTGAATAAGGCTGTTGAAAGACTTGAAATTGTTGAGGGTCTTTTAATCGCTTTAAATAAAATAGATGAAGTTATTTCTTTTATTAAAAAATCTAAAACAAAAACAGAAGCTTTAGAAGGTTTAATTAAAAAATTTAGTTTTACGAGAAAACAAGCAGAAGCTGTTCTTGAAACAAAACTTCAGCAACTGACTTCTCTTGAACAAGATAAATTAAAGAAAGAGCAAAAAGGTTTGAAAGACCAGATTAAAGAGCTTGAAAAGATTCTTGCAGATATTAATGAAGTATTGAAAGTTATTGTAAAAGAAGTTAATGAATTGAAAAAGAATTATGGGGATAATAGAAGAACCAATGTATTGCAAAAAATAGGGGAGATTTCTGAGAAAGACGTTGTTCAGAAAAAAGAAGTTGTAATAACAATTACTGATAAAAATTATTGTAAAAGAATGGATGTCAAATCTTATAGGGAGCAAAGAAGAGGTGGAAAAGGTGTAATTGGAAGTAATTTAGCAACAGGTGATTTTGTAAAGCAGTTGATTACATGTTCGACTCACGATTATTTAATGTTCTTTACTTCTCGTGGAAGAGTTCTTTGGTTAAAAGCTTATGATATTCCTGAAACTGAAAGATATAGTAAGGGAAGATCTCTTTCTAATCTTCTAGCTCTTAAGGACGAAAAAGTTACAAGTGTTATTTCTGTTGGTAATTTTGAAGACTTTTTATTTATGGCAACTAAAAATGGTGTTATTAAGAAAATATCTTTAGAACATTTTTCAAAACCAAGGGCTTCTGGTGTAAAAGCAATTAATCTTCCTAATGATAATTCAGATGTTTTAATCAATGTGTCTGTTGTTAAAAAAGGAGAAGAAGTATTACTTGCAACAAAGAAAGGACAAGCAATTAGATTTAATTCAGGAGATGTAAGAGATATGGGAAGGGCTAGTTATGGTGTAACTGGAATAAAAATGGCTAAAGGAGATGAAGTGGTTAGTTTAGAGATTTTAAGAAGTGAGGCTATTTTAACTATCACTGAAAAAGGTTATGGTAAAAGAACAGCTGTAAAAGATTATAGAAAAACAGCTAGGGCTGGTAAGGGTGTTATTAATTTAAAAACCACAGATAAAACAGGAGAGATAGTTACAACAATTTCTGTAAATCCTAAAGATTCTATTATAATTACAACTGCAAAAGGAATGGTAATTAGAACTAGTCTAAAAAATATTCGTGTTATGGGAAGAGCTACACAAGGTGTTAGAATTGTTAGACTTGCACCTGGTGATTCTGTAACAGATTTAATTCAAGTTCAAGAAGCTAATATTGAGATATAAATTTTAAGAATTCAATTTTTTACTCTTCTTCAACATCGCTAGCTAAAAATCCCCACCAAGGTCCTCTTTGTTTTAGGATTTCTCCTGTTTCAGAATCAATGTTCCACTTCATCTTTTCTTTTACCTTGAACAATCCTAAGAATCTTGATTCTTTTTCAGCTTGGTATTCATACTCTCCTTGTTCGTTAAGAGTAATGTTTGTATTATTGAGCCTTGCCCGTGTTCTTTCTCTTATTCTTTCTCTTAATTGCTCTGGAAGATATTCAATTAGTTTTGTTTCATTTTCAAAAACCCCATAAACTTCTCCGTTGTGATGATATAGTTGTGCTTTAGTTGAAACATTGTCTCCATTGAACTTAATAATTGTGTTTCCAGAATTCCCTGCCATAACAACCATTGCTTTTCCATTTTGAAGTTCACACCTTATTACAGAACCTGTTTTTGTACAATTTTCAGGAATTTCTGAGGCATTTAATCTTAACTTGTTTTTTGTCTGAATTGCTTCTTGAACTCTGATTGTATAACCTTGTTCACATCTTTTTCTGCTAACCTTTTCTTTTCCTCCTCCAACAAAGTTTTTAGGAACTTCACACTCTTCGTCATCCATTAATTCATATTCACTATTAACTTTTTTCATCATAGAACCATAACCAAAAATATGGCAGCAAATTATTTCTTCATCTTCTGTCTCAGTTTCATTTTCAGAATCATTATTTGCAGAAATAACATTTGGATTATTTGCCTGTCCCGATCCATTATCTGCTGAAATCATCGGAAAATTCATTAACATTCCGAATATTAAAAATATAAAGAATATCGCTAATAAGGTTCTTTTCATATCCTTGTTATAAAAAATATATTTATAAAACTTTCCCAAATCCTATCAATCTCCAGTGCCCATCGATGTTTCTCGCTATTCCCACCTTATCACCTTTAAGTGCAATAACAGGGATATTCAGAGCGAATTCTATTTTATCGTCAGAGATTTTTTCAACGTTTCCGATGGTGATTGTTGTGTTTATACTTAACATCAAAAGCTCTTTTGTTTTTATGTCTTCAACTTTTTTGCGTTCCTTAATACCAAGAACCTCTTCAAAAAATTTTGGTTCAATATCAAGTTTTTTGCTTATTTCAGGAAGAACTCCTTTTGTTGAAACAATACACCCTGTTAGTGAATCTGCTTTTGTGAGAAAAGGGTCAAGTGCTGTTTCTATAGAGACGCTTGCTCCTGGCTCTATTTCATCCAGTGATTCTTTTCCTTTGTATAAAGACGAAATTTTTGTTGTTAATGTTTGATATTCTGTTTCTTTATGTGGTTTTTTTATACTTATTCCTGGTTTTATTTCAATTTCATCCCCGACCTTTAACACACCTTTTTTAAGAATTCCTCCAAGAACCCCTCCTTTTAGTTTTTCAGGGGTTGTTCCTGGTTTATTTATATCAAAACTTCTTGCAACAAGAAAAATCGGTTTTGATTGATGGTCTCTTTCAGGAATTTTTAATTTTGTAAGTTCTTCGAGTATTTTTTCAATATTAATTCCTTGTTGTGCAGAGACAGGAATTATCAAAGCATTTTCCGCAATCGTGCCTTTAAGAAATTCTTTTATCTCTTTGTAATTTTTTAAGGCCTGCTCTTTGCTTACAAGATCAATTTTATTTTGAATCACTATTATATTTTTGATATCTTTTGCCTGTAAAGCCATAAAATGTTCTCTTGTCTGGGGTTTTATTCCCTCATTTGCAGCAATTACGAGTATTGCAGCGTCGATAATTGCAGCACCTGAAAGCATTTTTGCCATGAGCATTTCATGCCCAGGGGCATCGATAAAACTTACGTATCTTATTGGCTTTCCTTTTCCTTTGGCGTTGTAATTGTCTTTATCTTTGTAAATAAGGGTCTCTGTATAACCAAGTTTAATTGTTATACCTCTTTTTAGTTCTTCAGAATGTGTATCGGTAAACTTTCCAGTAATCCTGCTTAACAAGGTTGTTTTTCCGTGGTCTATATGACCTACAACACCAACATTGATTTCTGGTAAGTTTTTATCCATATAAATTTGAGAAGGAGTTAGATTAAAAAGGTTTTGATAGGAAGAATTTTCTTTTTTGATTATTTTCCAACAATTCCATTACCATCTAAATCTGGGAGCAAAATTGTTCCTTCGAGATTGCCATTATTCTTTTCTCTTGTTTGTTCAATGTAAAGATGCCAGTTAGATTGGTTTTTTGGAATATCCTCATTTGTATAACAGCCCCAGATTATTCCATTTGGATTATTATATTCAATCCAATTTGCTTTTTCAAAATTTTCTGGTTTTAAATTCTTATTTGGGAGAATAGAAACTCCGGCTAATATAGCAAGGCCTGTTGCTCCGTATGCTAAAGTCTTCAAAATTCCTTTTTTTCTGTTATTATTTTGATTTTTCATTTTATTGTTAAATTTTTGTTTCTAATTTATTTATTTTTGGAGAGTAAGGAATAACTCCTTTTAATATATAATTACGAGTACCATATTCTCTCCCAATTATTCCTTCAGGACCAAAGTGAACATGCATATCTTTAGCTTTAAGTCTTAATTCTATATCAAATCCCTCTTCAATAAGTTTTGCTGATACTTTTCCTGTTAAATCGATGCAAGTCCAGCCATTTTCTCTATGAAAATATTCATAATAGCTGTTTTCTTCTAGTGCTTCAACTAGATTTTTAAGTGCATCTCCTTCGAGTTTTCTTTTTAATATCTTTTTCATTTTATTTTTTGTATTTAAGATTAAATCCAGTACCTTTATTTATTTTAAAATCGTAAGTTATTTCTTTAATCTCATAATTTAAAGTCTGTTTTCCAGTAGAAATTTTAGATTCAGCCAACTTTATCTCAAGAGCACCAGCATTAGGAGTTGTGATTCTCATTCCTCCTGTTCTATTCGCTGCGTTAAGATTAAGAATTAAATTAGCCCCTTTATACTGTTTTAATAAAAAATCTTTGAATATTTTTTCCTTAACAAAGTCAAATATTCCTTTTGATTTTATTTGTTGTTTTTTCATATAAAATAAACAAAATATTACTTTATAAATCTTACTGTTTTGTTACTTTTGGTAAGAAGTGACACTTTATTGCTGAGAAGTTCTAAAAAATGATAGAATTCTCAATTTCCTAGAGCTCTTATAATAGCTTTTTTCCCTTTTTAATCTTCTTTTTCTTTTTGGAAAATTTAAGAAGTAAAAGTATACCCACTGTTAATATAAGAAAGATAAGATAAAAATAAAAGGGAATATCTGGCAAGTAATAATATAAATCGAAAAAATAAAATAATGCTCCTAAGATTAAAAATAAGAGAACTATTAAAATAGGTTGCCTATGTTTTTTAATAAATTTTCGTTCTTCAATTAAAACCTCTTCTATTTTTTTCCTTTCTAGATAAATTAAAAAGCCAAAAATAAAAATAAATAATATTATTAGCAATATCATAGAATAAAATTTAAATATTCCGTTATTATTATTTATTATGGCGCTCCCCCCTCTAACTCTCAATTCTATTACTCTAAAAGATTCTACTTGGTAATCCCCATAATTTGCTCTTATGCGAAGAGTATAGACTCCTGATTCGAGATTTGAAGGTAGAAATATTTTTGTTTCTTCAATTATCGCTCCTTCCCCGATTAGGGCCATATCAGAACCCGAACTTATTATTTTATCATCTTTTTCAATCTCAAAATTGATTAAAACATCTGTTATCTCTCCAAGATTAGTTTCAATACTATATTTGAAATAAGAAAAATCTCCGAGTTTAACAGGAGATTCGAAATCCATTATCTTTATTCCAAGGATAATTCCTTCTTCAGAAGATTCATGAGAGATTACAGAAGCAGAATTCATTAGAATAAACACACAAAATAAGAGAATTAATACTATGTTTTTTAAATTCTCAAATACCTTTTTTTTATTACTAAAAGATAACATCCTATCTCTTTTTTATATATTAATTAATTCTTTTTTATATATTAATTAATCTTCTCTTCTTTTTAAATTTTGGGTTTTCCTATTTTCATTTTTCTTCTTGTTTTTTTAGTGCCTCCTCGTAAATTCTTCTTAGTTTTTTGTTCCTTTCTTTTATTGAAAGATGCCCTTTTTCAATGATTCTTATGCTTTCCCTTTCCATTTTTTCTCTTAATTTTTTATTTGAAAAAAATTCCCTTGGGACTCTTTTACGGATCTTTTTATAACGTATTTTTTTTGGATGTTTGAGTCCTTTTTTTGCGATTTTTGTATTTTCTTTACTTCTTTTATTCAAAGATCTTTTTACTCTCTTCTTCCTCCCCCATTCATAAAAATTATCACGTATTTTTTTATTCTTGAATACTATTACAAGGAATATTATTAAACCCAAGGCCAATGTTGCATAAATAGTATAAGGAACATTCATCTTAAACCATAAAACAACCTCATAAAGTTTTATTGCTAGAAAATCAAAAAATTCCGTAAGGTAAAGAATGAGTCCAATTGTTAGTATTAGTGTCCCCATAATGATAGATTTTCTATGCTTTCTAAACCATTTTGTTTCGTTTATTAGGCCTGATTTGATTTTCTTTCTCTCAAGAGAAATTATAAGAGATAAGATTATCACTATCAATATTATCAAAAACGCGATTATATATGATTTAATTCCTTGTGTTTCCCTAGGAATGATGGTTATTAAGTCTCCTTCTACTTCTACTTCAATTGTTCTGTGAGATTGTGCTGTATATGCTTGATGCACAACTTCGACATAAAACTCATATATTCCAGATTTTATGTTTGTTGGTAAAAATATCTTGGTTTCCTCTGTTTTTTCTTCGAAGCTTCCTAGATATATCACATCAGAACCAGAAGTCACGATTTCTCCTTCCCTATCAATCCAAAATGTAACTTCAACATCTTCATTAATATCGGCCATTCCCTTAATGAAATAAGTAAAGGCAAAGAAAGCTCCAAGTTTAGCAGGAGATTCGAAATCGATAATCTTAACATCGAAAAGTTTGACGCATCTATTCTTCCAACAAATTTCATCTCTTTTGCATTTACTGTTTGTTTCACATTCATATCCCCCTGTAGGTTCGCTTGCCCTTCCATCTCCAGGAGAAACAGATCCAGAGGGCGTTTCTTCTGCAGAATAAACTGTGAAATAAGTTACATTGAATATCAATGTTCCTCCAGAATAGTCTATTTCTGTACAGATATTATCCGGGCAGACAGAACTATCTCTTAAGATTCTTGGATTGCCGAGACTTAAATTGTAAAGATAAAGAGTTGCAGATTTGTTAAAGTTTGGCAAGGCAGTTGAATTTACTTCTATGTGATTTGATGAAATGTTTGTGTAAGTATCAAGATAAGCCTTATTATCACTTACATTTAAATCATTTGTAACATTAATTGCTTCATTAAATTGAATTTTTCCGTAATTCGTGTTTTCAAGAACTATATCGCTTAAATTTTGTAAATCTTCATAAGAAGATTTATTGAAATCTGTTGATTCTCCTTTATTAGAACCA
>DATKUW010000054.1:0-4246 GCA_035530435.1 Bacillota bacterium | reverse complement strand
GAACTGCAGATGCTCCAAATTCTGTGAAGATTCCCCATTTTCTAATCTTTATTTTTGATTTCATTTCAAATCCTCCTCTGTGATGTCTAATCTTCTCATCCATTTCTTTGTGAAATAATCTGCTGAAACAACTAAGCCATTCCTAATATTTTCTATTGTTTCAAAATCTTCCTTAACCCACTTCACAGCTTCTGCTTTTAGTTCATCAGTTTCAACAAAATCTTCTATATATCCTGGACCATAACATCCATTATCTTTAATCTCTTCATTGTCTTCACGATTCAAATCCTTCAAAGTTTTAAGTTTCATTTCAAATCCTCCTCTGTTAGATTGAAGAATTTTATTATCCAACCACCAACACAGGCTTTATCTTCTGCAGTTTTAAAAGGATATTTCTTAACCCACTTCACAGCTTCTGCTCTATAAAATTCAAATATCTTTTCTAGAATAAATTTATCAATAAATTTTTGTTCTTCTGTCATCTCTGAATATGGCTTATTTGCGTTTGGATTAAAACTTTCTGGTTTTAATTCTTTAACTGCTTCCAAATAAAAATTATGTAAATCTTCTGCTTTCAAATTCTTCAAAGTTTTAAGTTTCATTTTAAATCCTCTCCTGCGAGGGTGTCTATTTCATCAATTATATTAATCCATTTAGAACAATTAAATCTTGTCATAGCAATTTCAGAACTATCTGTTTCATAAAAAGTCGCTTTCATTTCTTCAAATTTCTTATCAATTTCCTCTTTCAATCTCCTTATGAATTCTTTGATGTCTGTTTCACAATAGAAATAAGGTTCTAAATGAAACTTTTGTTTTTTCTCACTTAAATTAAATTCTTCTTTTGATTTCATTTTAAAGTTGTGCTAAAGGTATTCCTCCTTTTTCTTTTAAACTTATTAAGGATAAATTTATATTTTTTAAAAGTTCTTTATCAGCAAGTATTTCACAAGTTTCTTTCCACATTCTTACTTCATTTTTTAGTTGTCTGTTTTCTTTTGCAAATCTTTGATTACTTGTCCTTTTCATCCAAGGAGGATAATATACTTTGTTTCCTTTTCTAACAGCAATCTTATATTCTTCTTTTAATTCTACACCTTCCTTAGTTTCTATTTCTATTTTCCAATTCCCCTTTCCTTCTTCAAGTAAATCAGTCAGTTTATTAAAAACATCTCTCACCGTATATTCTGTCATTTTGTACCTCTAAGTTTTATAATTTTTACAATCATTGGTCTTGGAATATTTAAAACATCTCTAAATTTATCTGTTGGATTCACTTTATCTTTATCATAAATTGTACATGAAAAAGCAATTGAAACCATTTCCTTATCTTCATAAATTAAATAACCCAAATTTTTAAAATGCAAAAACTTTTGCTCTTTTAAATATTCAATGTCTGGAACACTTGTTAAATGTGTAATATCTGTCCACTCAACTTCAACTTTTTGAAAATCAATTTTTCCTTTTTTGTTCTTCATAAAAATTCTCCTCTGTTATATTGAAAAATTCCATCCAGTCCAAATAATTTAAATCATTATCACTCCAATCTTCATTAAAATTCTTTTTTAACCACTTAATCGCTTCGGCTTTTATTTTTTGTTTGATTTTAAACTGAGAAGGTAAATGTCCATGTTCTACAAATTCAATATCCTTCAAAGTTTTAAGTTCTTTTGATTTCATTTTCTAACCTCTGGTAAGTTGCTCAAGGCTTGGAGTTCCCCCCACAAATTCGGCATAATATTAGGGTTTGGAGAAGTTATCTCCGTAGGAGATAATTTGGGTGTAGGCTCTTGAGCCGAAGCCTTTAAACCCATATTAAACGACCCGAAGGGCTTTAGAGTAATGCCAACCAACGATACTATTAACGGAACATTGAATCCTATTAAAGCAGATGGGAAACGGCTTCCTGATCCTTCCATTCCTTCATAAGCAATTCTTTTATTTGGAATGAATACCCAAGAAGCATTAGGAAGAATGATTTGTTGCCACACTTTTGTTTCCATATTATCACAACGATAGATGGCAACTCCTTTTTTAATAACTTTGAAAAAGTGTCTAAACATTTCTAATGCTTTACTAAAAGGGGGATTCATCCAAGCTGTGCTTCTCACTAAACCAATATCCTGAAAATCAATCTCCGAATATTCTTTGGTTTTAGTGTTTTCTTTTGAAGCACAACAATCATACTTAAAATTAAATTGCTTATGAAGTTTATTAAAAAGCCATTTAGGTGTTTCCCATTCATCTCTTTCAATGTTGTTTCCTGTTCCGTTATTAGCTTTCATTATGATCTCCTCGTTTGGAGTTGGTTGGCATTATTTCGTTTAACGCATATTATGTGAAGTAAATAAATTTGCGATTATCATTCTTCACCCCCAATATCAATTACAATTAAAATTAAAATTGACGCAAGAGTTCCAATTAATAATCCTAAAAATATTTCTTGTTCAAAACTTCCGATAGTCCAAAATACAAAATATATTAAAACACTTGGAAGTAGTCTTTGAAATATTTTCTTTTTAATTTTATTTAATTTTATCATTTTAAACGCTTGGAGCAAATTTATTTATTTGTGAGCCGAAGGCGAACAGACACATAATATTCGCGTTAAGAGTAGTTTTTCCGTAGGAAAAATTAGGGAGAGCAAAAAGAATATTTTGCGAACCTCTTAACTTATATTCACAGAAGTTTAAAAAAATGCGATTACTCATCATAACCTCCGTAAGAAGACATATAGGCATTTAGTTCTTGAATTTTGGCACGAAGTTTATCTAAATCTGAAATCTTACAATCATTGTATAAGTGCCAAAGTTCTTTAGCAATTCTTTTTATGTCTTCTGATTCTTTGTTATTCATTTTTGCGTTGCTCCTTGTTCTCTCATAGCATTCAATAAATTAATCCCCTGCATATCTAAACACTTGCTATAAATTTCTTCAAGTTGTTTTTCAGTTTCGTTTCCTTTTAGACTTGAAGATTTTTTCAAATTTTTATAGCAAGTCTCATCATTCATCTTTTGGATTAATTTTTGATAATTCATTTTAGTTGAGCAACGCTTGGGAGCATTTTTTTAAATTTGGGATTTATCCTGTGAATATGGTGTTTAACGAACTTTCCATCTGAAATAGGGGTATTCATCTCATCCCTAATCCCTTAAGGAATTCCTCCTTTTGTTTTTCTGACCCTTGTTTTTGCTTGTTTAAGGTGTCCTGTGTATGAGATTTTATGAATCTTGAGTTACTCCTCATACTTCTCAAAATTCTGCACTTTTCATTTACTTTTCTCCATGCTTCTTGATTTGTCAATCCCTGTGCCATAAAATCTGAATGGAGTTTGTATCTTTCTGTGTCTGTCATGTTAAAGTTTCCTATGTGTGAATATTTGAACCTCTTTTTCTGGGGGATTGAGTAAAAGAGATTTGTTATACAATGGTATTTCCTGCAGGTGCCACAGAGCATTCTGTTGTCCTGTGCTTTTTTCACGCTTTTTTTTGAATACCATTTTTTGCAGTGCTCACACTGGATTTTGTTTATTTTTGAATTTAACATTTGATGCCTCTTTTGATTTTTTTCTCTTTTTTATCAATGGTTTAATAATTACCTTTCCTTCTTCATTAATTGCTTCATAAGATTCTTCTGACATTTTCCTAACTTTTCAAATTTATTTTTCTTTAAAAATAGGAGCGAGCATTTTGCGATACATCCCTAAATTTCCTCCTTCATTAATTTCAGTGCTTTCTTCACATTCTCATCCATAAAGATAATTGTGCAATCACAAACCTTTTCTAAGAATTGGGTTTCAGACATTCCTGCTCTATTACATTTATCTTTAAATTTCTCCTTTCGTGTTTTACAAACTCTTACATTTATGTTGTGGTTTTTTGGTTCAAAATCCAAAGGATTATTGTTTTTTATCATTTTTTCTTTATATAAGACAGTAAGACAGTAAAGACACCTACCCCCACTCAGTTCCCTATGTATATAATATGTAGACACCCCTGTCTTATCTGTCTTATCTGTCTCATTTCCATTTAATTCCTCTCCAAACTCTTACTTGTCGTTTAATTGGTTTATCATTTTCCCACCATTCAACATAAGGTTTTTCCTGTTCTATTCCTTTTTCTTTCATCATTTCTTTAATTTTGGTTGTAGAAAGAGTCCTTTGTCTGTTTGATTTACAAAAACTATTAAATTGAACTTCAAAATCTTTTACAGTGATATAACTTTCAAAATCTTCAATTATAGATTCT
>DATKUW010000053.1:0-5548 GCA_035530435.1 Bacillota bacterium | reverse complement strand
GTAGGTAGTAGAGAAGCAGTAATTAAAGGATATTATACTGGTCAAACAGCAGCACAAGCATCATATCAAGCAGAAAAAACTTTTGCAAGTTATATTAGCGCAGAACGAAGAAAAACATTTGCACAACAACAAGGTTTTAGTTCTTTTGGAGCATATCAAAAAGCCTATAAAGAATATCAAAAATCACTTCCTCCAACATCAGTTCCTGGAATTACTTCGCAAGTATTAGTACCTCCACAGGCACCTGGAACTTATGATCCTTCTACTGGAAGTTATATTGATCCTAGTGGACAAGGAATGAGTGTGCTTCCTGGGTTTGTACCTCCTTCAGGAACAAAAATAATTTCTGGTGCCCCATCATTTTTACAACCTCCTGTTCTTCCATGGGAAAAACCAACAGCATTTGTTCCTCCAAAAGTTTCTGGTGTTCCAGCATTTTTAGCCCCTCCAGTTCTTCCATGGGAAAAACCTTCAGTTTCTCAATGGGAAAAACCATCAGTTGATATAAAAGGTGTTTCATCATCTCAACAAGATCAATTTCAAGGACCAACAAGACCAACAACAGATATTCAAACTTTTAAAACAACAGGAAAAAGTGTTACAAGAGATATAATAATCCCTCCAACACTTCTTGATCAAGAAAAAAGTAAAGTTTATTATGATCCAAAAAGTGAAATGTTTATTGAATCTTCTCCTACAGGAATAACTTCAACAGCATATTTAATGCCTCCGACATCTGAAGAGTTAGAAAAAATGGATACTTTAACGGGCATTTCTAAAACTATCTTTGGTGAAAAGAAAAGTGAACAAATTCTAACTGCTGATTTAAGTAAAATTAGTGGGAAGGTAGGATCAATAGAAAATATTAGAAATAATTTAATAGATTTATCTAAACAAAGTGAAGAAATTTCTAAGGAAATAGATAAATTTTCTAATAAGATAAGTGATGGTGTTTTTATTGGATCTGAAGATGAATATAATGAGTATCAAAAGTTATTTGAAGGGTATGATAAAATACAATCAAAGTGGAAAATTCAAGAACAAAAATTATCTTTATTAGGGGGAAGTATTTCTAAAGAAGGAGATATTAAATCACCAACTATTAAAAGAGGATTATTTGGTCTTACAAGAGATGAGCCAATAGAAAAGTATGCTGATATAAGTACTATCTCTGCTCCTGGAACTATGATTGATATTTTAGGTGGAACAGTGGGGGCAACTGTTGGTGTTGGTATTGAAAAAGTAGGATTTGAACCAATTAAAACAAGGTTCCCCGAAGTTAGTAGTTTTTTTAAAGGAGATATAAAAGTAAAAGATATTCTTAAAGATCCTAAACCGAAAGTAGGAGAAAGTTTTTATGATTCAGATAAAAATATGATGGTTTTTGTAACAAAAGAAAATATTAATAAATTAAAAGAACAATATAAAAAACAACAAGAGGAATATAAAAAATTAGAAAAAGAAATGGGTCCTATAGTTCATCCAGAAGATTATTTAACAGCTAAAAAACTTGGAACAGGGGTAGATGTTGCAATTACTAAAGGTACTGAATTTGGGAAATATCTTCTTCCATATGTAGGGGCACCACTTTTTGTAGCAGATGTTGCAAAAGATGTTAAGGAAGTTGGAGGGATTAAATCTTTTGTTAAAGAACATCCATATCAATCTATAGCAATGATTGGTTTAGGAGGTTATCTTGGTGGGAGAACTGTTTATAAATATTTAGCTGCACCAATTACAAAAGAACTTGGAACAGGAGTTAAATTAACTACAAGAGCAGATGAATTGTTTGGAAAAAAAGTAAGTTTTTCTTTAGAAGATGGTGTTAGTTTATGGAGGAGAAAAATAAGATTGGAAGTAAAGCCCTCAGAGAGATATATTGCAAAGATTGAAAAACAACCAATAGGAAAAGGTGCTTTTAAGGAAGTTTTTCAACCACAACCAATGAAATATATACTTAAAAAACCATCAAAACAAATTTTAAAAGACGAAGGAAGTGTTACATTTTTTGAAGATATTAAGGGAGTTGGAAGAGAAATTGAAAAGGGTCAAAAAACAATTATTACTCTTGAACCAAAAGGAAAGTTTAGAGGTTTTTTAGGTAAGAAGATTAGAATTGATAAAAAAGGAATTAAAATAATTGATTCTTCAGAAGAAATTTTATTTAGAGGATTAAGTCCAACCTCTAAAGCGGGAAAACTTGAAAGACAAAAAGCATTTGAATATTTAAAAAATCAAGGATATAGTAAAAAACAAATTGAAGAAATACTTAGATTAAGATATCCAAAAGTAATCGAAACTAAGTTTGAAGGATCTGGATTGTTTATTGAATCCGGAAAAGGGGAGAAAGTTATTTTGACTGGAAAACAAAAAGAGAAACTTATTAAAACAGAAGCTCAAGATATGTTTGGAAAAATAAAATCAAGAATTGGAGAAGGAAGGGTAAGATATATTAAAGAAGAAGCAATTCCAATAGAGGGTGGAAAAGAAGGAGTTGAGTTGTTAAAAGGAACAGGAGAGGTAAAGACTTTTTATTTGACAAAAGAAGGTAGAGAGTTTGCAAAGTTAAGACAGGTTGGAAAAACAACAGAATTATTTGAATCTGTTTCAGCAGTTAAAAAAATTAGTACTAAGGATATTCCAATTAAAAAAGTAGGAGATAAAATTTATGAAACAAGATCCTTTGATATTTATAAGGAAGGTAGTTTGCAAAAAAGAGTAATACCAAAAAAAAGAGATATAGATGAAGGTGCTTCAATACTTCTTGCTGAAAAAGGAAAGCCAGATGTAATAATAGATTTAAATGAAATGTTAGGAATTAAAGAAATTAAAGGATTTAAAGGAAGAGGAAAACCAAGTTCACAACAATATTTTAAACAATTATATAGTCTTGAACAAAAACAACAAATTGTATCATCTGCTGTGTTGGCTTTAAAAAAAGATATACCAAAAATTAAACCCAAACCTCCAAAACAGATATCAGATATTATTTTAGAATCACCCACACCTTCAATGGTTGGTGGAAAAGGATTAGTAACAATTCCTTATGCCGGAAAAGCAATGTATGAAACAACTATTGGTGGGGTAACACCAACAGGAAAAATTATAACAGATATTGCTTCAGCAGCTAGAGATGAAATTATAAGCAAAGCAGTAATTAAACCTTCTGATATATTATCACAACCAACTGATTTAAAATATATCTCTCTTATTAAACCAGTAGAAGTTTTGAAACCACTTGAAGTATTAAAACCACTTGAAGTATTAAAGCCAATTGAAGCATTAAGACCTATAGAAGCATTAAGACCTATAGAAGCATTAAGACCAGTCGAAGCACTAAGATTAGCTGAAGCATTGAGACCTGTCGAAGCATTGAGACCTGTCGAAGCAGTGAAATCAATAGTTGCTCCAAGATTGGTTCCAAGAATAAGACCTAGGCCATCAATAAAACCAATAAGACCTAAACCACCAATAAAACCAATCCCAATAAGATTGCCTCGTAAAAATACAAGATTTGTTCCACATTTAAAAAAGAAGGAACCACCTAAGAAAGGATTTGGAATTGAAATAAGGAGAAAGGGAAAATGGGAAAGAGAAGTCCTTCCACATTCATTTGCAACAAAAGAAGGAGCAAAAGCAAAAGCAATGGACATTGTTGTTAAAGAGGCTGCTGCATCATTTAGAATTGTTAAGTCAAAAAAACCAGCTAAAAAATCATTTAGAAAACCATCAGCATATCAAAAAATAATGTTTAGACCTGGAAAAGAATCTGGAGTTACAGTACAAAAGAAGTTATTAAGAATTACAACTCCTGGAGAAGTAAAAGAAATATCTTTAGTTGGCGCTGCTGCAAGAAGAAAGAAACCTAGAAACGTGTTAACACTTACACCAGGAATATTAAAATCAAAGAAGAAATTAAAATCTAAAAAGAAAAAGAAAAAATGACTAAAAAGAATAAAGAAAGTATTGCTGTTAAAGTAAAGGATGGAGTGTCTTATATAATTAAAACAAATATTCTTAATAAGGCAGTTAAAAGAGTTTGGTTTATTAAGAAGGGGTTGTGTTGATGTCAATCTACCAAGCATTTAATCCAAAAATAAAAGCGTGGGTTAAATACCATTTTGTAAAAGATAAAGGTTTTGAAGTCTTTGATGTTAAACAAAGAGAACCTTTAAAACCATTTAAGAATATAGAATTGAAAAGGGGGAAAAATAAATAATGGCAAAAAAAACACAAAAGAGAAAAATTAATCCTTGGTTAGTACATGTTAAAAAAGTTAGAGCAGATAATAAAGATATGCAATTCAAGGATGTTTTGAAGAAAGCAAAAAAATCATATAAACCAATAAAAAAATAGATTTCTATAAATAAATATTTTAATTTTGTAGTGTTACTATCAGCGAGTAGTTGGAAAAGTTTATAAAGGGTAAAGTATTAGTTAGTATTAGGAGGTAAAGGAATATGAGTTTTTTTAAAAAAGTATACACTAATAAAAAAAGTGGGCAGAAGTTAATTACAATCCCTGCAGATGAAGATATTGTTGATGGAGATTGGGTTCTAGTTTCAAAAGCAGATCCTAAAGCAATATTAGATAATTTTAAATAATTTATTTCTTTAAGATAATGACTTCTGGAGTATATCAAAGAACAGAAAAAACAAGAGAAAAGATGAGTGAGTCTAAGAAAGGGAATAAAGGATATTGGTATGGTAAGTCTCGCTCAGAAGAAACTAAAAATAAGATTAGTCTAACAAAAAAAGGGGTAAGACCACCCCCATTTTCTAAAGAACATAAAATGAATATTAGTAAGGGGAAACAAGGATTGAAACAATCAGAAGAGCATAGAAAAAATAATAGTAATGCTCAGAAAGGAAAAAAATTGTCAAAAGAACATAAAAGAAAGATAAGTTTAGCAAATAAAGGGAGGAAAGTATCTATTGAGACTAAGAAGAAGATAAGTATATTAAAGAAAGGAAATAAATATCGGTTGGGGAAAAAACATACTGAGGAAAGTAAGAAGAAAATGAGGATGGTTCAAAAGGGAAAGAAGATTTCAAAAGAATATCGGAAAAAAATAAGTCTATCTATGAAAGGAAATATAAATATGTTGGGTAAAAATCATAGTGAGGAATCTAAAAAAAAGATGAGTTCGACAAAACAAGGTATAAACATTAAAAATTGGGAAAAATATATCTCTTTTAAACCATATAATAAATTTTTTGATTGTAAATTTAAAAGATTTATAAGAAAAAGAGATAATAATGTTTGTATGTTATGTGGTAAAAAAAAGGAGGATGAAGAAAGGGATTTATGTGTTCATCATATTGATTACAATAAATTAAATTCTACTCCTTATAATTGTATTTCATTATGTAAAAGTTGTCATGGAAGAACTTGTGTTAAAAGAAAATATTGGATTAAATTCTTTCAAGCATTATTAAAGGAAAAATATGGTTATGAATATTGAATAATAGCAGAAAGATTTATATAACTTGTCATCTTATATTTTTAATATAAAAGGAGGAAAATAATATGAATAGAGATAAGACAG
>DATKUW010000052.1:0-4191 GCA_035530435.1 Bacillota bacterium | reverse complement strand
TAGAAATATTTCCTCCGTTGTCTATGTAAGATTCAATAAAGTTTGTATATTTCTGCGTTATTGTTAATTTTGTTGTATTTTGTTCCATTTTAGAGTTTTTTTGCTGTTTTTCCAGTGAATTTTTCCCATCTATTGATAATTACTTGGCAATAAACTGGATCTAACTCCATCATAAAGCATTTTCTGTTTAATTGTTCGCATGCAATGAGTGTGCTTCCGGATCCTCCAAAAAGATCCATTACAATCATTTCCTTTTGTGAACTATTATTTATTGCCTTTGCGCATAATTCTATGGGCTTCATTGTGGGGTGCAAATTGTTTTTATTGGTTCTATCAATATCCCATACATCTGTTTGAGAATTATCCCCACAATAATAATGTTTAATATCTTTTCTCCACCCATACATTAATGGCTCATATTTGCTATTGTAATCCTTACGAGATAAGGTAAAATTATTTTTTAACCAGATTATATAATTAGACCAATGTCCCCCCATTTGGATGAACATTTTTGTTAAATTATGCAATTCTTTACAAGACATGCAGATATATTGAACCCCATTGCAATATTCCATCTGATTAGATAGAAAAGCCTTTAAAAATTCATTCCATTCTTCTTCAGACATTTTATCGTTTTTAATATCTTCAAAAGAACTATTTGCACTTTTTCTTCCATCTGAATCTACTGAACCTTGAAAATCCACATTATAAGGAGGATCAGTAAACACCATATCTGCCTTATTTTGCCCCATTAAACGGGCAACGTCCTCTTTTATTGTACTATCCCCACACATTAGTCGATGATCTCCCAATTCATATAATTCTCCCTTTTTTATCTTTGTTTTGGATTTTGCCCTTTCATAAGCATTTACTTCTATTGTGTCCTCAACAATTTCTTTTTCAAGGATATTTCCTAACTCTTTAAAGCTAAATCCGGTTAAATCTAGTTTAAAATCAGCGTTTTGGAGGGCAATTAGCTCTTCTTTCAATAAAGGATCGTCCCATGTAGCATACTCAGAGGTTTTATTATCTGCTATCCTAAAAGCTTTTACTTGGTCCGGGGTTAAATCATCCACTCTAATTACCGGGACCTCTTTCATTTCTAATTTTTCTGCTGCCTTTAATCTTGTGTGGCCTGCGATTATTTCGTTATTTTTATCTAAAATTATTGGGTTTTTGAATCCAAACTCTTTAATCGATTTTGCAACAATCTCAACTGCTCTCCTATTTTGCCGAGGATTATTCTTATAGGGTTTTATCTCTTCTATGGGTATTTGTTCAATCTTCATCATCTTCCTCCATATCTTCAATAAAATCATCCATGTCCTGGACATCTAACCTTTCTTTTTCTTCTCTAACTTTTTTAAAATAATTTTTACTCATAATTCTTTCACCCTTTTAGTTAATTCGTCTAGGACTCCTTCTCTGTCAATACAAGTTCTTATGTAATCTCCATCTAAATACAGATTGAAGAGATCAGGTCCTTTTTTTTCTACTTTTATTTCCATAGTTTTTTCCTCGATTTCAAACAAATAATAAAATAAAAAAATAAATTAATTTTAAAGCTTTAACCTACTTCCAATCGTATTCTTTAATTCTTCATGCTCTTTCTTCACTTTTTTAAGCTCTTCTTGTAAATCTTCATATTCAAGTTTTAACTTTTCTGTCTGAGCATATTTTCCAATCTTCTCTAGATTCTCTTTTAATTCTTTCAATTCAGGTGAAAGTTCTTTAATCGCTTCAACTTTCTCTTTTAGATCTGCTATACGCTTCTCCATTCCTGTTCTCTGCTTTGAAAGATTCTTATGAGCCAATCTAATTCCTTCCTCTGAATAAACAACCTTTAATTTATGCTCTGCAACTGAAAGGACTTTTGGTTCATCAACTTTACCTTCTATATCTGGAACTGGATCTGTCTTATTTTCTGTGATCTGAGATTTCTCCTGAATCAATTCTTTTCTACGATCATCATAAGTTAATTTTGATGCTTCTTCTTTTTGTTCACTTGCCATTTTCTCCCTCCTTTTCTGCTTTATCTTTGGAAGAGATAAACTCCCCTTGACATTTTTTTTGATAATTCTTATTTAACTGTTTTAATAATTTTACTTGGGCTTCCCCATACTCTGTTAAAAATATGATTATTTCTTTTCCACGTCCTCCCTCTGATTTCTCTTTTAAAACAACTCCTTCTCTGGCCCATCTAGAAATTAAGGTAGATGCTACACTTAAAGTTAGATCTCCTTTTTTTGCTAATTCAGAAATATTTTTTGGCTTCTTTGAAATTTCAAAAAGAAACTGCATATACTTTTGGTTTATTATTTCGAGCATAGTTTGATCCTCCCTTCTTTATCTATTTTAACTGGAAGCTTTTCAAGAATCAATTTTAATGAATTTAAATCAACTCCAAGTTTTCTTACTAGATCAGCTTTAAATAAAGGCTCTTTTTGCTCCTTCAAAAATTTCTCTACACGTTGAAATGTCTCAAAGTAAACATTTTTACGTTTTAACTCTTTTTTTGAACTCACCTTTTTTACCCCAATATATGATTATAATTATAAGATTATATTTAAATCTTTGGGTTTTTAGAAAAATAGCAATGCATGGAATCGAACCATGGCTTGAAGCTTTTTCAGAATAAAACTCGGCAAAAGCTAATTCTCATGAGGCTCCCGAACTACCATTATTCTACATTGCTTTAGTTAAGAGAAGAGACTTTTTAAAGGCATTTCAACCTCTCGCCAATCTCTTTCTCTTTTTGTTCGCTCTTGAAATACGAACTCGGACACTTCTGCCCTGCAATGTTAGGCGAAGCTTGTGCCAGGATTCGAACCTGGATCCACTGCTCTCTCGTCGGATAGCAAGATCTCACTTTTGTGAGTTGGCTAGCCACCAGGTAAATCCGAAATCTCCCCTGGCTGATTACAAGGCAGTCATTTTGCCATTAAAACCACACAAGCAAGATCTTCTTCCATTATTATTCTTGTTTTTCTTTTTCAGGTTCTTCAGGTTTTTCAGGCTCTTCTGGTTTTGGATCTTCATCTGTCATTTGTTCAACCTCCATTATTTAATTAAGTATTAAATTCTTTATAACTTATCTCTCCACGCTTTTCTCCCTTATGCGCAATCACAATTTTACTAAAGATATTATTATCAAGCAACCACTTACATTTCTGTTTCTCAGCCTTATCTAAAATTCCTCGCATCTTTGATTCTACCCCCATAATTTCATAACAAGGCATATATGCTAAACATTTTCCATCATCATCCTCTGCATAAATTTTAAAAAATGCAATAAAATCTGGAAATCCTGCACCTAACATCATTGGTCTACCTGGGCCTAAAAACTTATTCTTGACTTTCACTAGCTTGCCTTTTGTAAATGGAAGATCATGTGGCCCTTCATCATTATGAAACTCAACATTATTTGACCACTTTGCAACTATAAATCCTTGCTTTTCAAGATCTTCTCTAACTTTCAATTCAAAACGAGCTCCTGCTTGCCTAGACTTTTTTCCCATTGTTTTTTTATCCATTTTTGCCTCCTGGAATTTTCATAAAACACATCCAAATAGTATTTATTTTGCTTCCTGATGGATGGCCGAATAAAGGCCTGACAGGTAAAAGCTTCAAGATCCCCGCTATTGAGACATCTCTCTTTTTTCTATTATCATTTGATTTGCTCCACTTAAAAATTAAAACTCCATAATCTTCTAAGACTCTGTAACATTCATTAAATCCTTTCAAAATATCTTCTCTCCATGTTTCTGGATTTAGCGTGCCATATTTTGCAGCTATCCAAGAATTTTGTTCTAGTGATTTTAAATGTGGAGGATCGAAAACAACCAATTTAAAAGAGTTATCTGGAAGATCTAATTTTCTAAAATCCATTATTTTATCTGGCTTTACTTCAAAGTTAGGAGTTTTTTTAAGAGATCCTTTCTTTAATTCTCTATGATCTACATAAAGAGTGTTTTTATGATTCTTATCAAACCAAAACATTCTCCCCCCACAACATGCATCTAAAATAAATTTATCTTTCATATTCTATTCTGTCCTGTAATTTTTATAGCCATATCAACGTCTTTATTTATTTTTTTCCTTATCTGTTTAGCTTTAGCTTCACTCCAGGGATTTCCATTTTTCTTTAAATAAGGGCATGGAATTTCGTCACATTGCCCATACCTCCTACAA
>DATKUW010000051.1:0-20409 GCA_035530435.1 Bacillota bacterium | reverse complement strand
ACCCCTCATATTCGTTGCTGAAAATGTAAAGGGATTGCTAAGCGCAAATAAAGGAAAAGCGATAAAACAGATAATTGACGACTTTGAAAAAGTGGGTTATCATGTTCATTGGAAGCTCGTCAACTTTGCAGACTATGGGGTCCCGCAGAAAAGAGAAAGAATCTTTATTATAGGAATAAGAAAAGACTTAGATGGAAACTTTATATTTCCTGAACCAACCCATAAAGAAAAACATATTCCTGTAAAAGAAGCTCTCAGAGGTGTAAATAAAGTAAAATATAACAATGAGACTTCAAATATGAATCCCAAAACAATAGAAATGCTTAAACTAATCCCTGCGGGTGGAAACTATAAGGATGTGCCTAAATATAAAGATAAGAACTGGATGAGTTTGATTTATAGAAGATTAGACCCAGACAAGCCATCTCCGACGATAGTTGCGCTTGGTGGTGGAGGAACGTGGGGCTATCATTATTCAAAGCCGAGAATGCTTACTAATAGAGAAAGGGCAAGAATACAAACATTCCCAGATAGTTTTATCTTTGAGGGCACCCCTACAAAAATAAGGATGCAATTAGGCAATGCGGTTCCACCTTTAGGCGCTAAGCCATTTGCAGAGGCAATTCTTAATCATCTTCATAAAAAATAAAAAATTAAATTTTATCCTTTAATTTCTTCCAATCTGTTTTTGACCATCTTAAGGAACCTAGGCAAGCCATATGTTTAGGAGGGGTCAGCTCACCAAGACCTTCAAAATTTTTTGTTAGCTCTCCAGTAAATAACCCCAAACCACCAACTATTGTTTTATTCCCTCTTGAAGTCTCATGAATTTCAAGCTCTCCTTTCTGCATATCTTCTTTCCAGACAAATCCAGAGATATAGGTCGGGAAAGGTTTTACATCTGAAATGCAATTACGCAATTCTTCAAGTTCTTTTTTGACATCGTCGACCTCATTTAACTTCTTTCCAATATCTACCAAGTCTTTAAGGAAGCTGTTGTCTTTAAAGAAATGAAGCAAATGGTCTACAGTCAATCCTATTTTAATAAAAATAAAGGCGTCAGAATGGGGTAGCTGAGTTCCTATATCAAGCCACATAGAGCCAAGCTTGCTTGTTTTAATGCTTGTCAAAACTTCTGCTTCTCTCCATTTTCCTTTTTCCTTTATCTTAGTTATATCTGTTGGGAGAAATTCTTCAACATTTCCTATTTTTTTCTCTTCTAAATCTACAATTAATCCAAGTTTTTCTTTGAAAAACTTTTCAATTCCTATCTCTCCTAAAAAACCCCTTGTAAAATCAGTCCATCTCTGCCCAAAATCTCTCTGTCGCGAACTCCCAAAGTCAGTCATTGCAATATTGGCAAGAACAAGAAGTCTGAAAGCCCTATAAAGAGCCTTCATATAATCTTCTTTTGTTAAAACGATCGTATTTGGTATAAGCCTATGGGTAAACCATTTCTCCACATCTTTCAAATAATAACTTCCTTTTTCTTTTTCAAGAGCTATTTCATTAGCTCTAACTCCTGCCCTTATAACATCCGAAAGCTCTTCCTGAGTGTAGGGGTCTATTTTATGTTTGTTGGCAATTTCTTCAGCGACTAATAAAGAGTCGTCTTTTGCATTAGATTTTCTCCATTTAATCTTCTTCAAGCTATTCTCAGACATAAAAATTATATAGAAATAGAATTTATAGACTTTTGGTGCAAGATAGACTTTTGGTGCAAAGCCACACCAACCAAAACATTTTTAAACGAAAATCGGCAATCTTTTATTATTGAGAAGTTATTAAAGTTATTCGCAACTATACAACTTTCCATCCTCCAACAATGCATATTCTACAGCCCAAACACACTAAGCTTAAGGAAAAAGAAACTCAAGAGATTTTGGAAAAATACAATATTTCTAAAGCACAACTTCCAAAAATTTTATCTGATGATCCTGCTCTTCCTGATGGATGCACCGTCGGGGATATCATAAAAATAGAAAGAAAAGAAGGGGATAAAACCTATATCTATTACAGAGTTATTGTATAAATCCCATGGAAACAAAAAAAGATAAACACTTGATTGTAAAAAAATACCTAGAGGAACACTCCTTAGTTGAGTCTAATATCACTTCTTTTAACAATTTTATTGGAAAAAGGATGCAGGAGATTATTGATGAAATTTCAGAAACGATAAATAATGACGACTTTGAAATAACTCTTGGAAAAATAGGCATAGGTCAGCCAAAAGTAATAGAAGCTGACGGAAGCTCTTCACTAATTACTCCTGCAGAAGCGAAAATGAGGGGTCTTACTTATTCTGCCCCCCTTACTTTGGAAATCTGTGTAAAAAAAGAGGATCAAGTTGATTCAGAAGTGGTTGAAATAGGAAAGATACCTGTTATGGTAAAGAGCAAAGTATGTAATACTTATGGTATGACAAAAGAAGAACTGATAAAAAGTTATCACGATCCTATCGACCCTGGAGGCTATTTCCTAATCAAGGGAAACGAAAGAGTTATGGTAATGGCAGAAGACCTTGCAGAAAATCAGCCTTTCATAGAAACAGATTCAAAAGGAAATCTAACTCTGAAACTTTTCTCATTAAAAGGAACTTATAGAATTCCCATATTGATTTCAGAAAGTAAAGACGGGATTTTTAATGTTTCTTTTAGCAAGTTTAAAGATGTTCCAATAGTGGTTGTTCTTAAGGCTCTTGGAATGATAAAAGAATCTGATATACAGCGATATATCGGAAAAGAAACAGATTCTTTAATTGTAAATCTCTACGAGTTCGTGGACATTGCCACTAGAGAAGATGCAATGATGTATATTTCTGAAAAAGCGAATCTTCAAGGTACGAAAAAAGAGATTCTTGACAGAGTAAAGCAAAGAATGGATTCCTATCTTTTCCCACATATAGGTCAAAAAAAAGAAGATAGAATGAAAAAAGGAATCACTCTCTGCAAATTCGTAAAACAATTTTTAATTGCGAGAGAAAATCCTAACTTAAGAACAGAAAAAGACCATTATGCAAACAAAAGAGTCAGGCTTTCAGGAGATCTCCTCGCTACATTGTTTAGGGTTAATCTTGGAATTCTAATTCGTGATATTCAGTATTCTCTGCAAAAAGCAACAAAAAAGAAAAAATTCTTCTCTATAAAAATAATTGCGAAATCCACATTATTTTCTCACCGTGTTGAATCTGCAATTGCAACAGGAAGCTGGACAGGAGAGAGGTCTGGGATTACACAAAATATGGATAAAACTAACTATCTCTCAATTATATCTCAGTTGCAGAAAGTTTCGAGCATGCTTCCTAGCGAGCAGGAAAACTTCATGGCAAGAACCCTTCATCCTACACATTACGGACGATTCTGTCCTATTGAAACTCCAGAAGGAACAGAAATTGGATTGAGAAAAAATCTTGCTATTCTGGCCCAGGTATCAACTAGAACAGTTCTTGAAGAAGATAAATTTTTCAAAGAGATGGAATCTGAAGGGCTTGACAAAGAAGGGGCTGAAGGAACAGAAGTTTTCTTTAACGGAATATTCATTGGAAGTGTAAAATCCCCAGAAGAATTTGTAAAAAAGATTAGAGAAAAAAGAAGAGAGATAAAACTTCCAATACAAATGAATATTAGATATGATGCTCAATTCAAGAATGTTTCTATCTCAACAGAACCTGGAAGAGTTCTAAGACCTTTAATAATCGTAGAAAATGGTATTTCAAAACTAAAAGATGAGCATATTTTAAAGATAGGGCAAGGTGATCTTAAATGGAGAGATTTGATTGATGAAGGAATAATAGAATATTTAGATGCGTCTGAAGAAGAGAGTTCTTTAGTTGCTCTTTATGAAGATGAATTAACTTCAGAACACACACATCTTGAGATAGACACCACAGATCTTTTGGGTGTTGTAACTTCTTTAGTTCCTTACGGAAATCATGATCAGAGTTCGAGACTTAATCGTGGAAGTAAAACACAAAAACAAGCCCTAGGATTATATGCTGCAAATTATCTCATAAGACTTGATACCGATGTTTCTATTCTTCAATATCCACAAAAACCAATTGTAAGGAGCTTTGTTTATGACACCTTGAATATCTATCCTGCAGGACAAAATCTAGTTGTTGCAATTATGACTCATGATGGTTATAATATGCAGGATGCGCTTGTTCTGAATAAAGGAAGTGTTGATAGGGGTGTAGGAAGAAGTTTCTACTTCAAACCTTATTCTGCAGTTGAAATGAATTATGCAGGGGGCTTGAAAGACGAGATAGCGATTCCAGAAAAAGACGCTTCTGGATATAAAACAGAATCGAGTTACAAATTTTTAGAAAGTGATGGTATAGTTTATCCTGAGGCAAATATCAATGACGGAGAAGTTTTAATTGGCAAAATGTCTCCTCCAAAATTCTTATCAGAAGCAAGAGAAATTTCAATAAGAGCAAAGAAAGAGTCAAGCGTGACCATAAAACAAGAAGAAAAAGGAACTGTTGAAGCTGTATTCATTACTGAAGACTCTGGGGGAAATAAAATTGTAAAGGTAAAAACCCGTGATCTCAGAATTCCAGAGTTTGGTGATAAATTTGCAACATCTCATGGACAGAAAGGAGTTATAGGATTAATTGCAGATGAGGAAGACATTCCTTTCACTTCTAAAGGAATAAAGCCTGATGTAATATTCAATCCTCACGGACTTCCAAGTAGAATGACTGTAGGATATCTTCTCGAACTACTTGCTGGAAAAGTTGGCTGTCTAAAAGGAGAAGTTATTGATGGAACTTCTTTCTCAGGAGTAGGTAAAGGAGAGCTTGAAGAACAATTGAAAAAGTTCGGATTCAGATATGATGGAAAAGAGACAATGTATAACGGGGTTACTGGAAAAAAGATACATGCAAAAATATTCATAGGGAATTTATATTATCTAAAATTAAAATACATGGTTGCAAATAAACTGCACGGAAGAGCTTCTGGAAAAGTTGCACTTCTTACAAGACAGCCTATTGAAGGTAGGGCTAGAGGAGGGGCTTTGAGACTTGGAGAAATGGAACAGCAGGCTCTTGTTGCACACGGTGCTTCCTTATTGTTAAAAGAGAGATATGATTCTGACAAAGTTATTCTTCAAATATGCACTCATTGTGGCTCTGTTGCAATAGAAGACAATATTCGAAATAAAAAAATATGTTCTTTGTGCGCCAGCGAAGAAGTCGAGCCTATCGAAGTCTCATATGCGTTCAAGCTCCTTATTGAAGAACTTCAAGGACTCCACATTCACACGACGTTTGGTTTAAAGAACAAATATGAATAAAATGAAACCGATAAAAAAAAGAATAAATGATATGGTATTTTCTTTGCTTAGTCCTGACAAGATAAAAAAGATATCTGTTGCAAAGATTGTAACTCCAGAGCTTTATGATATTGATGGTTATCCCGTTGATGGGGGTTTAATGGACCTAAGGCTTGGTGCAATTGACCCAGGAGTAAGATGTAGAACTTGTGGAGGAAGATTAAAAGAATGTCTTGGGCATTCAGGAAGCATCGACATTGCAAGACCAGTAATTCATTTAAAATATGTTCCTGTAATTGAACTTTGTTTAAGATCTTTCTGCCAAAACTGTGGAAAATTAATGCTTGCTGATAAAGATTTTGAAAAAAATACCCCCAGCCAGAGAGTTAAAAAAGCAAAAGACTCAAAAAAATGTCCTCATTGCGATTCTCCACAGGAAAAAATAAAGCTTGACAAACCAACAACCTTCTATAAAGGAAAAACAAGAATTTTTCCGATAGAGATAAGAGAGGTTCTTGTAAATATTCCTGATGAGGAATTGGTAAAAATAGGTATGAATCCAAAAAACTTTAGGCCTGAATGGGCTGTTTTAACAATACTTCTCGTTCCTCCTGTAACTGTAAGACCAAGTATTATTTTGGAAACAGGCGAGAGAAGTGAAGATGATTTAACCCATAAACTTTCTGATATAATAAGGGCAAATCAAAGGTTATGGGAGAATTTAAATGCAGGAGCGCCTGAAGTTATTATTGAAGATTTGTGGGATTTATTACAGTTTCATATTACAACTTTTTTTGACAATACTGTGGCAAGAATTCCGCCTGCAAGACACAGAAGCGGACAGCCATTAAAAACAATTACAGAAAGAATCAAAGGTAAAGAAGGAAGAATTAGGAAAAACCTTGCAGGAAAAAGAGTTAATTATTCTGGAAGAACAGTTATCTCTCCTGACCCTTCTATAGAAATTAATGAAGTCGGTGTTCCTTATGAAATTGCTAAGATTGTTACTGTCCCAGAAACTGTTAATGATTTGAATATTGACAAGATGAAAAAACTCGTGAAAAAAGGCTCTGAATATCCCGGGGCAAATTATGTAATAAGACCTGATGGAAAGAGAAAAAAAATAACAGAAGAGCTTAAAGAAGAGATAATTAACGAACTTGTTCCAGGATATAAGTTAGAGAGGCATATGGAAAACGGGGATATCGTATTATTCAACAGACACCCAAGTCTTCATAAAGGAAGTCTCATGGCCCATTATGTAAAGGTCCTTCCAGGAAGAACATTCCGATTACACCCTGCTGTTGCAGCCCCTTACAATGCTGACTTTGATGGGGATGAAATGAATATTCACAGTCCTCAGACTGAAGAGGCAAAAGCCGAAGCAAAAGTTCTTTTAGAAGTCAAAAAAAATCTTATTTCTCCGAAAAACAACACGAACTGGATTGGATGTATAAATGATGCTATTACAGGAGGATATCTCCTTGGTTTAGAAGAATTCTCCAGGGAAGAAGCAAATCAAATTCTTTATCAGTCAGGAGTTGATCATTCTTTTTCAAAGAAAACTATTTCTGGAACAGAAATCTTTTCAAAAATTCTTCCAGAAATTAATTTTACAAGTTCAAATATAAAGATTCAGGACGGAAAGATAGTCCAAGGAATTATAGACAAGAATCTTTTTGGTGATGAAGATGGTGTTTTGGTTAAAGAAATTGATAAAAAATTCGGGAGAGACATTGCATTTGAAACAATTAAAAAAGCATTCAATTTAGGAAAAAATTATCTTACAGAAAGAGGAATCACTATTTCTCTTGAAGACTTGGATGTAGAAGAAAAAGTTTCAGAAGTTTCAGAAGAAATAGTTAAAAAGGCAGAAGAGAAAACCAAAGAAATAATTGATTCTTACAATCAGGGAACTCTCGAGATAATCCGGGGCAAGACCAAAGAAGAATCTAGAGAGATAAAAATTCTAAGAGTCTTAAATGAGGTAAGAACAAAGATAGGGGAAATTGTCAAAAGAGAATTTCCAGAAGAAAATCCTGTAACCCATATGATTCGTTCTGGTGGAGGTGGAGGTATTACACACATAACACAAATGGCCTGCTGTGTCGGACAGCAAGACCTAGAAGGAAAAAGAGTAGATATTGGATATAATAACAGAACTCTTTCATTTTTCAAAGAAAAGGATTTGTCTTCAAAAGCAAAAGGATTCATAAGAAGTTCTTTTATAAAAGGATTAAGGCCTGATGAATTTTTCTTTGGCGCTATAACTGGAAGAGCCTCACTCATGGATACTGCATTGAGAACACCTAAGTCTGGATATCTTTACAGAAGACTTGCAAATGCTCTTCAGGATTTAAGACAGGAATATGATGGAACTATAAGGGATAGCAACAATAATATTATTCAATTTATATACGGAGATGATGGAATAGATGTTTCAGGACTCCATCTCAATAAAAAATTGGAACCTGGAGAGGCTATAGGTGTAATCACTTCTCAATCTTTCGGAGAACCTTCAACACAAATGGTATTAAGAACTTTCCATTTTGCAGGTGTTTCTGAAATGCAGATTACCCAGGGACTGCCAAGACTTATAGAAATTTTTGACGCAAGAAAAAAACCATCTTCTCCAAGAATGGAAATATATCTCAAAAAAGAATATAATAATGAGAAAGATGTTCGTGTTTTTGCTGAAAAAATTAAAGAAATCACGATAAAAGATATAGCTTCTGAGATTGATCTTGATTTCAGCAATAAAAAAATAGAGATAAAAATTGACAAGGAAGGAATAAAACAATGCCATGTTACTTTAAAGAAAGTTGTAGATAAACTCCGTGATCTTAAATTTGGTGCTAAAGAAAAAGGAGATTTGATTGTTATCAATGCTGCTGAGATGGATTTCAAAGAGATTTATAAGCTTAAAGAGAAACTCAAGAGTACTATTATTTCTGGAATTAAAGGAATAAAACAAATCTTGGTTGTGAAAAAAGATAGAGATTATGTAGTTATGACTCTTGGAACAAATTTAAAAAAATTAATGGAAATGAAGGAGGTTATTCCTGAAAAACTAATATCTAACGACCTTTACGAAACTGCAGATGTATTTGGAATTGAAGTTGCCCGGCAGTTTATAATTAATGAAATTCAAAGCGTTTTGAATACTCAGGGATTAAATATTAATAAGAGGCACCTTAAATTTATTGCAGATGCCATGACTAATACAGGAGAAGTTAAAGGAGTGACAAGGATAGGAATCATTGCACAGAAATCTTCGATACTTGCAAGAGCCACATTTGAAACTCCAATCAAACAATTTGTGAATGCAAGTATAAAAGGAAATAAAGACCATCTTACGAGCGTTATTGAGAATATAATACTAAATCAACCAGTGCCAATTGGAACAGGACTTCCAGGACTGCTCGTAAAGGTTATTGGAAAATTAGTCAAAGAAGAATCTGACAAAAAAACTGCTAAAAAGGAAATTGTTGAGGGAGTTAACAGGTGAAAATTCTACAACAATAATCTTTAAATATCCTAATATTGAATAAAAAATTATGACATTCCCATTAGAAAAAATATTAACAATTTCTGCAGCAGATTGGTTTTTAATTAAAGAAAAAAATCCCGAAGATTATGTGGCTAAAGGAATTCATTCTGATGGCTATCCTTGGAATGAAGACTTCCAAAAAGAGATACCAGAAAACACAGAGATTATTGTTAATTTTGAGATCTGTCAGGGAAATCTTGGAGCATCTTCTGGAACAGCCTTAATTCCAAAGAAATATTCTGAACAATCTTAATTCCAAGAAAATAAATCTTTATTTCTATTTTTTTCCAAAAACATAATCGAAGTAATCTCCTTGTTCTCCTGGATGACACCCATACATATTATTAACATATTCTACAGGATTCTTATACTTAAGCATTCTAGTTTTGAATACTTGCACATTCTTTTCTTGTTTAGTTTTTTCTTCTAAATTCTTTTTATTCTGTTTTATATGCCCAAAAATATTTCTTATGTTTGGTAAAAATTGACCCATTTTATTCTAAAATAATTAAATCTTTAAAGTTAATAAATTTATCGCATAATTAATTTTTAATCAATAAATAACCAACAAATAAATTTATAAAACAAACCTTTCTAAAGGATTTATCTTAATATGGTTAATACAATTGATATGCAAGAGATTCGATATTTAAACTTATTTGAACAAATAATGCGTGTAAGAACGAGGTTCTGTTTCAAATACAACGATGCGATAGTTTTCTGTGTTCCCCAAGGATCCATGGCAAAGGCCATAGGTGAAGGAGGCAAAAACATAAGAAAAATGAGTCAGATTCTTAATAGAAAAATAAGGGTCGTAATAGCCCCAAATGGGATAGGTGATGTGAAAATTTTTATAAAAGCAGTCATCAGTCCGCTTACTTTTAGGAATATTGAAATAAAAGAGGATGAAGTAATAGTTACAGCAGGAACCAACAAGGCAGCACTCATTGGAAGAAACAAAAGGAGACTCTTTGAAATGAAGAAGGTTGTGAAAGATTTTTTCGGAAAAGAGTTCAGGGTTGTTTGATTATATACTAGACTATACTAAAATTTATATATAAATTGTTTCTGAAATTTTTATGGTTAGCAAAAAGAAACCTAAGAAACTAAGGAGGATTACTTTTGGTGGTTTAGAACAATTATATGGTTTTTCTGGAGATGAAGAAGATTATTCTTTTATAAATAGAGTTACGTTTATTGGGCAAGAACATAAGAAAATTAAAATTAAAGGATTGAGGTCTAATGATGTTATTTTTGATGTAAGCAAGGAATATAATCCCGGGGATGTAGATTCAATTTTACCTACTATTGAAGATATTTTGAACTTTAAGGGATGGTATTTAATTTATTGTGATAGAAGCGTAACATTTTTTAAAGATTACCAAAAAGTAGACGGTGCGCTTTATTCTATAAAAGAAAAGAAAGAATCTAGAAAATCAAAGTAAATTTTCTTAAAATATCTTAAATAAGTTAATAACTTTTTTCTAAAAACATTTAAAAACAGAATTTCTAATCTATTTAAAGGGAAGTTGACGGTCAAGAAACCGTTGGTGTCTTACCATGGGACTAAAAAACGCGTTAAAACTAAAGAAAAAGAGAAAACAATTTCGGTGGAAAGACCGAAAATACAAAGTGAAAACTCTCAATCTTTATGCTAAATCAGATCCTCTCAAAGGAGCAAATCAAGCAAAGGGAATCGTTCTTCAGAAAGTACAGAAAGAGGCAAAACAACCAAACTCTGCAATGAGAAAATGCTGCAAGGTTCAATTAACAAAAAACGGGAAGACTGTTACTGCATTTATTCCTGGAAATCTCGCACAAAAATTCATTGACGAGCACGATGAAGTAATGATTGAAAGAATCGGTGGAAAACAAGGAAGAACAAAAGGAGATATTCCTGGAGTGAGATTCAAAGTTATTCAAGTAAATGATCAGCCCTTGGATTTGTTATGGCGTGGAAAAATAGAAAAAGGTAGAAGATGATATTCAAAATTTTTGACTTATATGAAACAGAAGGAATTGTTGTGAATGATGTAGGATTAAAAGATATGATTAATTTATCTCCAAAACTTATTTTAAAGAGTCATGGAAGAAATGCTCAGAAATTCGGACAGATAAAAATGAATATTGTTGAAAGGTTGATAAATAGAATTGGTGTTGCAGGACACAGAGGAAAAAAGCATAAGATTATTTTTGGGAGTTCTACTGGAAAATATTCAAAACATGCGAAAATCGTTCTTGGAGCTTTTGATTTAATTCAAAAAAGAACAGGAAAAAATCCTGTCGAGGTTTTTGTGAAGGCTATTGAAAACGCTGCTCCGAGAGACGAAGTAACAGTTATAGAATATGGTGGAGCGAGATATCCACAGGCTGTTGATGTTTCTCCTTTTAGAAGAGTTAATATCGCTTTGAGGCATCTTGTTCATGGCGCATCAGAAAAGGCATTCAATAAGAAAAAAAATCTTATGCAAGGTCTTGCAGACGAAATTATCTTTGCAGCTGAAGGAAATCAGGAAAGTCTTGCAATAAAAAAAAGAATTGAAGCAGAAAAACAGGCTGATTCTGCTCGTTAAACCTATTTAAGGATATTAAAGAGGATTAATATGATAGACGAAAAAGCAAAAAAAATTCAAGAATTAATGCACCAACAAGAAAAAATTAGGAACATAGCAATTGCTGCCCATATAGATCATGGAAAAACCACTTTTTCTGACAATCTTTTGGCTGGTGCAGGAATGATTTCAGAAGAACTTGCAGGGAAACAGCTCGCGCTCGATTTTCATGAAGACGAAGCTACGAGAGGAATTACTATTGATTCTGCTTCTGTAAGTATGATTCACAAACTTGAGAGAGAAGATTATCTCATAAATCTAATTGATACTCCAGGGCATGTTGATTTTGGAGGAGATGTCACACGGGCAATGCGTGCTGTCGATGGATGTATTGTTTTAGTAGATGCTGTTGAAGGAGTCATGCCTCAGACAGAGACCGTTCTAAGACAGGCTCTTAAAGAACTTGTAAAACCTGTTTTGTTTCTGAACAAAGTTGATAGATTGATTAAAGAGGTTAAACTAACCCCTCAAGAAATGGAAAAAAGATTCATTTCAATAATAAACCATATCAATGAACTTATACACGATATTGCTCCGGAAGGGTACAAAGAAAAGTGGAAGGTAGGTGTTTCAGAGGGAAGTGTCGCATTTGGTTCTGCATTCCATAACTGGGCCTTGAGTTTTTTCTATATGCAAAAAAAAGGAATTACTTTCAAAGATGTTATTGATGCTTATCAAAACGACAACGTAAAACAACTTGCAAAAAAAGCCCCTCTTCATGAAATTGTCTTAAACATGGTTATAAGGCATCATCCTAATCCTATTCAGGCTCAGGAATACAGAATTCCAAAAATATGGCATGGGGACTTAAATTCTCAATTAGGAAAAGACCTTATCAATTGTAATCCTAAAGGGGAAGCTGTTTTTGTTCCTACAAAAATTGTTGTAGACAAGCACGCGGGAGAAGTTGCAGGAGGAAGGCTTTTTTCAGGAACTATAAAACAAGGAGACGAAGTTTATATGAATCTCGCAAAGAGGAATACGAGAATCCAACAGGTTTCTATTTACCGAGGTGCTCAAAGACTTATTGTTGATGATGTTACTGCTGGAAACATTATTGGGATTGTCGGCTTGAAAGATGTTTTTACTGGAGAAACAGTTAGTAAAAATCCAATTGAGCCTTTTGAAGCAATAAAACACATATTTGAACCAGTTGTTACAAAATCTATAGAGGCAAAGAAAGCTGCTGATCTTCCAAAACTTGTTGAAATTCTGAAGCAGATAAGAAAAGAAGATCCATCTATAAAAATAGAAATAGATGAGCAAACAGGAGAAAGCCTGATGTCTGGTATGGGAGAGCTTCATCTTGAAATAATAGAAAATAGAATTAAAACAGAAAAGGGGCTTGATGTCAAAACATCTCCACCAATCATAGTTTACAGAGAAACCATAAACAAAGAGTCTCCTTCTGTAGAAGGAAGAAGCCCGAACAAACATAACAGTTTTTACATAAAGGTCGATGTTTTAGAAGACGAGGTTTATAAAGCTATAAAAAGTGGTGAGCTGCGAGAGGGAAGAGTCAAGAAAAAAAATGAAGATGTTTCTAATGTTTTATCTAGTCTTGGTTGGCCAGGAGATGTGATAAGAAACGTGAGAGATATTTACAAAGGAAATATTTTTCTTGATGACACAAGAGGAGAAGTTCATATTGGTGAAGTTATTGAAATGGTTCTTGATGCATTTGAAATGGTTATGGACCAGGGGCCTTTAGCAAGAGAGCCATGTATGAAATTGAGAGTTTCCCTTGTTGATACACGGCTTCACGAAGATGCTATTCACAGAGGACCTGCACAGGTCTATCCTGCTGTCAGGGAAGCGATTCTAGAGGCAATGAGAAAATCAGGTCCTTATCTTCTAGAGCCACTTCAGATTCATCTAATAGAAATGCCTGATAAATTCCTAAGTGCTGTTACAAGATTAGTTGGAGGCAAGAGGGGACAGATGCTTGAAGTAAAACAAGAAGAAACCCATTCAGAAATGAAAGCAAAACTTCCTGTTGCAGAAATGATTGGCTGGAGCAATGATTTGAGAAGTGCAACAGAAGGGCGTGGAGTATCATCTTTAATGGATCAATTATTTGAAAAAACCCCTGTTAACATCCAAGCAGACGTAGTAAAGAAAATTAGACAGCGTAAGGGTTTGAGTGAGAAGCAATAATTTTTAACTATAAACATTCTTTTTTATCTATGCTAAAAAAACTATCACGATTAAAATTTATGCCAGCCTTCATATCTACCCTAATTTTTTTATTAATATTAATAGAGATATGTATAGGAAATCAGAAGATAGATTATTTAATAAGTTCGCAAATGGTTAATTCTTGGGGTATGGTTAGTTCTCAAATCCCCCTTCTTAATGAAATTTTTGTTTTTCTTGGGCATTATTTTTGGAGTATTCTTATTGGAATTGCATTAATCGCAATTTTTATCCTGTATATTCAAAAAAGGAAAAAAGAATCTTTAATTTTGCTTTCTGCTTTAATCCTTGGTTATGTTCTTGAGCAAGTAATTAAATTCGTGATTCAAAGACCCCGCCCAACTCAGCAATTAATTCAAGAAGTAGGTTATAGTTTTCCGAGTGGGCATTCTATTTTTGCAATTATTTTATTTTCATTATTAATCTATTTTTATAAAGACAGAATAAAAAACAGTTTATTAAAAATAATTTTTATCTCAATTAATGTCTTCTTAATTTTACTTGTTGGATTAAGTAGAATTTATATTAATGTACACTGGTTTAGTGATGTAATAGGAGGTTATGCCATAGGGTTTTTTGTCGTGTATCTAATTTCGTGGATTTTTGAATCTGGAAAACAAAAAATTTTTAAAAATATGATCTTAAAAACAAAAACTTTATAAACCAGAATTTTTATTAACAATTATTAAAAATTCTTTAGAGAATTTTAAATCCAAAAATGGCTAAAGCAAAACCAAATATGAATGTTGTATTCGTCGGTCATGTCGACGCAGGAAAGTCGACAATAGTTGGACAACTATTGTTCCAAAGCGGACTTGTTTCTGAACAAGAAATGAAAAAACTCAGAGCAGAAGCTGAAAAACACGGAAAAGTTGGTTTTGAATTTGCTTATATTATGGATAAGATTAAAGAGGAAAGAGAAAGAGGAGTTACTATTGACCTTGCTTATAAAAAAATACTGACACAAAAATATCAAATTACAATCATTGACGCCCCTGGACACAAAGACTTTGTTAAAAACATGATTACAGGTGCTTCACAAGCAGATGCTGCATTTTTAGTTATTGCTGCCCCTGCAGGAGTTCAACTTCAAACAACTGAACACCTTTGGCTTTTAAGAACAATGGGAGTCAAAAATCTTTGTGTAGCAATTAACAAGATGGATGCAGTTGAGTATAAAGAAGACAAGTACAATAAAGTTAAAGAAGATGTTGGAAAGTTGCTTCAGGGTGTTGGAATTAACCCTGAAAATACTACATTCATTGCGTGCTCTGGATTAAAGGGAGATAATATTTTTAAGAAATCAGATACAATGCCTTGGTACAAGGGACCAACAATTCTTGAGCAGTTTGATAATTTCCCTGAGCCAAAGCTTCCTACAGAACTTCCAATGAGGATGCCTGTTCAAGATGTTTATGAAATTACAGGAATAGGAACTGTTCCTGTTGGAAAAATTGAGACAGGAACAATGAAAATCGGTCAAAAAATTATAGTCTTACCAGGAAGAATAGGTACAGGAATCGCAGGAGAAGTTAAAACTATAGAGATGCATCATGAACAGATGAAGGAAGCTCTTGCAGGAGATAATGTTGGAATAAATATTCGTGGAGTTGGTAAAAAAGATATTGCTAGAGGAGATGTTATTTGCGAAGCAGCAAGACCTTCAAATGTTGTTGAGGAATTTTTAGCTACAATCACTGTTATAAATCACCCTTCTGTTTTGGCTAAAGGATATACTCCTGTATTCCATATTCACACAGCCCAGGTACCTTGCCAGTTTGTAGAACTTATCGAACAAATTGACCCAAGAACAGGAGAAGTAATAAAGCAACATCCTGATTTCCTAAAAAACGGAGATTCCGCTAAAGTAAGAATAAGACCACAGGGAAATCTTTGCCTTGAGACACAAAAGGAGAACCAGTATATGAGCAGGTTTGCAATAAGAGACGCTGGTGCTACTGTTGCTGCAGGAATTTGCACTGAAATCGTAAAGAAGAAATAATTAAATCACAAATTTTCTTCACAATAATTCTTAAATACTCTGTGCGCTTTTTTGAAATATGCTAAAAGCAGGTATGACGAAAAGCGAGATTGAAGGAGAGCTTGCTGGCAAAGGTGATTTTGTTCAAATTGACTCTCTAACAAATTTTCTAAACGAACCTCTTTCTATGGGCATAAAAAAATTTGTCTTTCTTAAATTAGCAGAATTGTATGAAAAAACCAGTATGTTGAAAGAGGCTGCGAAAAATTATAATAATGCAGCTATGGTTTCAATACCTTTTTCTGAAAAAATGAAGTATTTTGTAAAAGAGGCAGAATTGTATATCAGTGCAGGAGATTTTGAAAAAGCTGAAGGGGCACAAAAAAAAGCAATAAGCGAGGCAAATTCTATCGAAAGAGAAGAAATTTATTTCACAATCAAGGAATTTTACAAAAAAGAGGCAGAAACTTATGAAAAAAATTTGAAAAGAGCCCATGCTGCGAGAGTTTATGAAAAGCTTTTGGAAATTAGGATAAGTGATTTGGAAAGGAAGGAAATTCGCGAAAAGCTTATGGGAATATATGATAAACTCGGGAAAACAAAAGAATATCTAATTTTGAAGAAAGGATTGTGATTAGATATCATAAAATTTAAAAAGTAATTTTTTAATAAAAGAAATATGGGAAAAACACTAAGAAACATTATTGCGCCATTGCCTGTTTTGAAAAATCGTTGTAAAAGTTGCGCTTTTTTATGATTTGGCCTTTTTCTAAAATCTTTTTTTAATTTATCTAAACTCATTAATTATCTTTTTGGCTAATTTAAAACTTTTGTCTGGTGTTTTTGTACACTTCTTCTATTTTTTCTTTTCATTTTAACTAGTTTCGTTATAATAATTTTAATTAGAACTACTATTATAATAACAAAAATAGATATGATTATTAAAACACCTGAAGATTTTACTTTTGATTCCACAGGTCTTCCTTGAATCCAATCTCCTGCTTCATCATTATCACCACCAATTACTTCATCACTCCCAGTTTCATTATCACCACCAATTACTTCATCATCCTTAATGCAAACACCATCTTCGCAACCATTTGGGCACTCATAAGCAACCTGATAATCAAAAGGATTATATAAAGGGTTATTCAAATCATTGATATCCCAAGGGCAACTTCCCTCAATTAATATATTATCATTACCTACCTGATCTTGACTGATAATCCCATCAACAACCATTTTATCAAGGATAGTTTGATAATTGTCTAGAGTAGATAAACAAAAATCTGTAACGGTTAGAACTCCAGATACATTTCCTACAACAAACACGTCTCCTTTATTAAAATAACCTTTCGAACCATCAGAATCTTCACAAGTAACCTCTTCAGCAATAATAAACCCCATAAAACCCGTTAACAAAATCCCAAGAATTAATCCCAATATTAATTTTTTCATAAAATATTATAGAATTTCTTATTTAAAAAATTTTCTAATTTTGTGCTTGGCAAAGCAAAAGAATATCTAATTTTGAAGAAAGGATTGTGAGATAGAATTAAAATCCTCTCCACAACGCTTAAAAACCCATTAATCCTAAAAATCCTGTAGAAAAATATTAATCACACATTAATCACGTTCACGTTCACTTTATTTTTGTGTTTTGGGAAAGGATTTTGAAAAAGAAGTGCAAAAGTATTTTTCTATATATGAAAATTCAATTCATTGAATTTTTAGAGACAGGAAAGTTTAATTTCCTGTATATAATTAAATTAAGATAGGAGGAAAAAATGGCAAAAATAAGTCCTGTATCTATAAAATACATGATACATGCAAACTTTCGAGTCGAAGGTGCTCTAGAAAAACCTGACATAATAGGAGCTATCTTTGGGCAGACAGAAGGGCTTCTCGGTTCTGAACTTGAAATGAGAGAACTTCAAAAAGAAGGAAAAATAGGAAGAATTGAAGTTGAAATTGAAAGAAAAGACAGAATAACCATTGGGAGAATAAAAGTTCCTACTGCTCTTGATCAGTCAGAAACAACCTTGATTGCTGCTGCAATAGAAACTATAGAAAAAATAGGTCCTTGTGATTCACAGGTGGAAGTGGAAAAAATAGAGGATGTTCGTGGCAGTAAAAGAGACTACATCATTGAAAGAGCAAAGAAACTCATGTCAGAAATCGGAGGAAAAACAGATTCGAGAGAAATTTCAAGAACAATCAAAGATTCTGCAAGAACTTCTGAAGTTAAAGAATATGGAGACGAAAAGCTTCCATATGGAGACCTTTCAGAGAAGGAAATAATTATCGTTGAAGGTCGTGCTGATGTATTGAATCTTTTAAGAGCAGGTGTAAAAAATGTTATTGCAATGAACGGAACAAAGTTACCGGACAGCATAAAAAAACTTAGCGAGGAAAAGGAAATAATTCTCTTCGTTGATGGAGACAGGGGGGGTAAGTTGATTATCCAAAATGTAACTGACAATGCAAGAATCAAGTATATTTCAGTAGCTCCTGACGGAAAAGAAGTCGAAGAATTAACAGGAAAAGAAATTTTTATGTGTTTAAGAAAAAAAATTCCTAAAGAGGAATTTTTATCCAGAAGTGGTTATCCAAAAAGAAGCCATGAAAGGGAAGAAAGAAGTGAAAAACTAAGCTTGGATGAGAAATCAAAGAAAAGGCTTAAGGAAATTTCAGAGAAAAATAAAGGAAAAGGAAAGGCAATTCTTTTGGATAACTCCTTAGAGGAGATAAAGAGTGTTCCTGCGAGATCTCTTGCAATTACACTTAAAAAAATGAGGGAAAAACCTTCATTTGTGATTATTGATGGAACAGCTACTGCCTCTGCTATAAAAACTGCAGAAGAAGCCGGAGTCAAGACACTAGTTGCAAAAAACTTCACAACCACAGACACGAAGATTGAGTTATTGAGTTTTTAGAATTCTGTGTAATATTCAGAATGGTTAGTAATCGTGATTATCAATAAAAAAATATATAAAGTTATGATAAGTTATTTATTCTATGCAAAAAGAAATATATAATGGAAAAGAATCTTGCGCTACTTATGGAGAATTTCTTGAAAGCCTTGAAGAGTTCAATGCAGAACCATTGAGTATAATGGACAAAGGGTTGACACCTAAATGGCATTGTTACCACTTATCTCCCCACATAGTTACGTTACTTATAAAACCAGTTATAAAACCAGTGAAAAAAAGGTTTTCAAATAAAAAGGTAACAATCTTTGAAGCAAGAGGTAATAAAGAAGATGTTGGAGAAGTTGAAAGAATAATCCGGAATGAAATCAAGAGAAGAGAATGCCTTTTTAATTAGGGTACAAAAAATTGAGTTTAATTTTTATTATGTTTTCCGAAGATAATCATATTTAACTCTCTGTTACTCACATTTAGTACTAGAAAATTAACATTATTTGTTATCACCATAAAGTTTATAAGGGATTTGAAAGTTTGTAAAATTGATGAAGACTTAGTCTTCTAACAAAAAATTAAATATGAGAAATAAGAAAAATATGGAAACAAAGAAACTTTTGGTTTCTTTTTTAGTGTTTGTGAGCATTTTACTTTTGGCTGCAAATGTAAGTGCTGCAGATGTCGGAACTATTAATTCTGTTGAAATTAATGGTGTTGATGTTCTTGATAATCCTGCAATAATTGCTGGAGAAACAGTATTTGTAAGGATTGAATTTACATCAGATGTTAATGCATCCGATATTACAGTAGAAGTAGAAATTGAAGGAGACAAGAAAGATGTTCAGACAGAAACTTCTCCTTTTGATGTTGAAGATGGACACACATACACCAAGACTTTGAAGCTTGAAATTCCATTTGACCTTAAGGATGAACTTAGTGAATTTGTTGATCTCAATATTGAGATGAGCGGAAGTGGCTACAAAACCACAGATAACTATGTCTTAAGAGTTCAAAGAGAATCTTATAACTTAGAAGTATTGTCTGTTAGTGTACCTCAAACAACTGATGCTGGAGAAAATTTCCCGGTTGATTTTGTTTTGAGAAACATAGGATACAACGATTTGGATGATTTGTTTGTAACTTTGAAAATTTCTGCTTTGGATATTGAAAAATCAGTTTTCTTCGGAGACCTTGTTGCTTTAGAATGTGATGAAGATTCTAACACAGTAGAAAACTACGGTGTTGATGTTGACAGAAAATGTTTTGAAGACAAGACAGATACAGCAAGTGGAAGGATTTTCCTTCAGCTTCCTTATGATGTAAACCCTGGTGTTTATGCTCTTGAGTTAGAAATCGAGAATGAAGACCTGGTTTCAAGCAAAACTGTTCAGCTAGTTATAGAAAATGCTTTCCCTAACGGACATTTCCTTGTGTCTGGTAATGACTTAGTTATTGTGAACCCAACAAACCAGTTGGTTGTTTACAGACTTGTCCCCCAATCTACAGGAATTGTAACTGTAAGTTTAAGTGAAACCCTTATTACTGTTCCAGCTGGATCAAGTAAGACAGTGACAGTAGATGCTACATCTAATGTCTTGGGAACACAAACTTATGGTGTGAATGTTTTTGCCGCAGATGGAAGTCTTGTTGATACAATTAGCTTCACTAAGACTTTTGAAGGAAGAACCACAAACCCAATCGCTATTTTGACAATTGTACTTGCAATAATCTTTATTGTATTGCTTGTTGTATTGATTGTCTTAGTAGGAAAGAAACCAAAGAAAGCTGAAGAATTCGGCGAAAGTTATTATTAATTTTTAATTTAATTTTTCTTTTTATTTTTTTATTATTTTTTTATATTATTTAGCA
>DATKUW010000050.1:0-2623 GCA_035530435.1 Bacillota bacterium | reverse complement strand
GGAAGAAAGATTTAGGAACTTGGAAAGGTGGAAGACCAAAGAAACAATGATAACTTCTATACTTATTAATGTTGGTATTGTAGGATAAAATGAGAATAGGAAAAATAGAACAGAAAGTTTTGAAGGTTCTTTATGAGCGAGAGCAGGATAAAACTATTTATGAATGGACTAAACCAACAACAATAGTATCTAAAATTTATAAAAAGAAATTTCCTACTAAAAGAAATTTTAAAATAACTTCTAAAAATCAGAGTTATCATTTAATGTTCTTAGCACAGTGTTATACTCTGCCTAAAAAAGAACGAGAAGAAACTTTATCAAAAGACCCTATGAAAAAGTTTTATTCAGAACATAAAAAAGCAAGAGAAGAATGGAATAGAAAAACAAATTCTATTTTTAGAGCAATTAAACAATTATATTTTAAATGCTTGATTGAAAATAAATATTGTAGTTTTAAAAAGAAAATGATACCAAGATATAAACTAACAGAAACAGGAAGGAGAGTAATTTCTCATAGATTAAAGGGGGGTAAATCATAACACCCTTTTACCTTTGACAATGTTGTCAAAGGTTGATACCCTAAATACGCTCGTTTAAAATGAAAAAAACATTAAGTTCAATTAAGGTTGATGAAACAACAATTTCAAATATGAAAAAGTCTTTGGAAAAACTGAACAAAGAGTCTATTGTTGAAATGTCGGAGAATGATTTTAGAAGATATTGTTATGAGGTTACTACTCAACTTATCTTGCAGAATAAACAGATTCCTCTAAAAATTCAACTACGCAAGTAGTTAATCGTAGTGATTGCTTTTTAAAAGAAAATATTATTGTTTTGTGTATGGTCAAGAAAAAAACTATTTATGTTCCTGCAAAGAGAATTTTTGATATGGACGAAAACAAATTTGTAAAGGATTTATTCTATGAAAAAGCAAAACCAAAGCCCAAAACAAAAAATAAAAAATAACCCCAACAAGATCGTTCAGAAAAAAGATATTGTTTTAATCATTAGAAATAAAGAACCGATATATTTCGGAGTTGTAAAATGAAAACAAATAAAAAATGGTAACTTATGTTTCAGATCCAGAAGCAAAAGCGTGTGTGCCGTTAGGGGTATATTATTCCACACACACGACAGCTGAGAACGTAGCAATGGCTCAGGGTGTTGCAGGTGGTACGGCAGACTCTTATGAAACAGGGGGCGGAGGAAGAAAAAGTAGGGGTGGGGGTGGAACTGCACCATCAGGGGTTTCTGTTCAAGTTGTTGATGATACAATAACTCAACAAAAAAAACTTGCAGGAGGAAGTGGTTTTACAGGAAGGGTCATACAATATTATGCAGGACAGAAAGAAAAAGAAATGTTTTATGTTAAAGGAAAAGAAACAGGAAAACTCATTACACCAATAAAGAGATATGAAAGAGGCGGAGTTGATATTGTAGAAACAGGCAAACCTTACGCAGAAACTACCACGCCTTCTAAATTTACATTCAAAAGACCTGGTGGAACAGGGCAAGAAGAAGTTACATTTAGAGAATCAGGTGCAGAGGTTATTTCACGAGTCGGTGTTGATTTACCTACTTTTGATACAAGACCGCCTACAAGAGAAGAATTAATTGCAGAAGGTGGAGGAATTTTTTATACTCGGGCAGAAGCAAAACAACGAGGAATAACACAAACAACAGGTGAAGGAGAACCATCTGCTTCTCAACGCTCAATCTATTATGCTGAAAGTGTTTTGGGTGTAAAGCCAGGAACTTCTGGGGTTACTTTTATTTCTGAAAAACTTGTAGATATAAAACCTATAACAAGGACAGGGAAATTATTTACTGATATTGGAAATCTATATACTGGTGCAGAAACTTGGGCTTCTTCAAAGATAACAAAACCAATTTTTAATATATGGGAAAGCAAAGGTATAACTCCTGATATTTTAGGACGAGCTATGGCTTATCCAACTCCAATAATAGGAGGGAATCTTTTAGATTTTACTTCTTTTGGGAAATCACAAAGAGAGTTCTCTGCTGGTATGTTTTCAGGAACTTTAACAGATATTAGAGATAAGCCAATAAAACAAGTTGCACTTTTTGGACTTGGTGCAGGAATAGGTTATGGTGTTTCTGCTGGTGTTCGTGGAGCAAGTGCAATTTCTCCTGTTGTTGGAACTATATCAAGAGTTGGTGTTACTGGTGCAGGAATTGGATTAGGGGGAATTTATGTTTATGGAGCAGGTAAGGAAATTTTATCTTCAAGATCTTCATTTGAATCAGGAAAAAAAACAGGAATTACAATAAAAGATATTATGATTCTTGGTGCAGGTTCAAGATTAGGAATGAAAGGATATGAAAGAACCTCTGGTTGGTGGAGAACAAGAGGCAGGGACTTTGTTCCATTAGAAAAACTAACACCTGCAGAAATTATTTCAGGAAAAAAGACATTTCCAACAGCTCCTAAAGGAAGTCAATTAAGCATATTCCAAAGAGGTGGTGCAGGAAAAAGTATCAGAGAACAGCCAGGTGCGTTTCATACAACACCAAAAACATTCTGGGGAAAAACAATAACACCTGAAGCTGGAACTTCTGAAATTTCAGGACTTTATGGTTCTGCTTATCTTTCTCCTTATTT
>DATKUW010000049.1:0-2051 GCA_035530435.1 Bacillota bacterium | reverse complement strand
CGTGGCGGAATTGGCATACGCGCAACGTTGAGGGCGTTGTGGTCGAAAGACCTTCTCAGTTCGAATCTGAGTGTCCCCACCACATATCAAAAGGAGAATATATGAACGATTATTTAAGTGAATGGAACAAAGAAATTAATTATTCGCCTAGTAAAAAGAAAAAAAGAAGTTGGAAAAATAAAATGTATAGAGTTGCTTGGGAAACTGGACTCAAATTAGAAAGCTTACGATTCTTTCATTCACCAAGAATGACTTTACAAAATGCTCGAAATTACATAAAAAATCAAAACAAAGGTTTTTGGAAAGATAGAGATTCCTGGATTGAAACAAAAGAAAGCGGAAAATGGGAAAAGTTTGACAATTAAAAACACGCCAGAATGGAGAAATTGGCAGCCTCGCCAGACTTAGAATCTGGTACCCGCAAGGGTGTGTAGGTTCAAATCCTACTTCTGGCACCAAAGCGCGAGACACAAATAAGGTAAAATTAACGCATGAGTTAGATATATTAATATGAATGATCGGGGGTAGCTCAACTGGTTTAGAGCACTCAACTTATAATTGAGAGGTTGCGGATTCGAGGTCCGCTCCCCGAACCAAAGAATAACGAAAATAAAATATTCAGAAAATTAGATTAGACCTCTCACGGTCGTGTAGAGAACTTTAATATGAAAGGTTGAAAAGAAAGACTATAAATGTAAGAAAAGACTGAATAACAAAGGATAAATTAATGAACAAAGAACCGAACATAGAACAAATTCATGATGCATGTTTATCTTATAGGCATGACTATGGATTAATGAGTAAAAAAGAGCAAGAAAAATTAAGATTTGAAGCTTTGGAATGGTTAAAATCGTGGAGAAAAGCTTTATCAAAATAATATGAATTATCAAAGACAAAAACTAAATATGATACAAGAGAGAATGGAAAAATTCCAATCTTTGATGAACAATAAATCTTTATCTGAAAAAGAAAGAAAAGACGCAGCAGGAAATTATTACTTTTATAAACTAAAATGGTATGAGTGTGAAATTCCGCCCATTTCAGAAAAAGTCAAAGGAGAAGACCATGAAACACTTGCGTAATACCTTTTAAGTTACTTAACTTAGGAGGAAGAAAATGTCTAGAAGTTATAAGAAACATCCGTTTTGCAAAGTGATTGATCAAGATTTCAAAAGACTTGCAAACAGAAAAGTTAGAAATACTAAAGATGTACCAAATTATTGCGCGTATAAAAAAAATGGATATTCTTGGTCTATAATAGATCAGATATCTCGTGAAACATGGGAAGAATATCAAATAAGAACAAAAGAACGTAATTTGCGTTGGTCAAGTAGATTATTTTTCGATGAGAATAAATGGTGGAATGATTATTGCAAGTTTTATGTACGTAAATAAGGAGAGAACAATGAACCTACCGGAAAAGAAACAAGACGACGTTATAAAAGAAATTAAACATGAACCAGATCCACCTGAAGAACCTAAAGACGTGACTGAATGGATTTATCCTCTCAAATGGCCCAAGGAGAAAAAACTTGAAAAATTAACTCTTGAATCTTTGTTGGCTGAAGATGAAAAAAATATAAAAATAAAATTTAATCCTAATACTGATGAAAAAGAAGAGCAAAGAGCTCTAGATAATTTGGATACAGATATTGGAGATTTTATAATTAATTAAAATGGAATAAAATGGAAGGTCTGGGCACTTGGCGAGCCCCCCACTCTTGAAAAGTGGAGTCGAGGAATCGGCTGGAGAGTTCGACTCTCTCACCTTCCGCCATAAAAAAGGAAAAAATGCCAACTAGAAATTTAGAAAGTCCTTTTTATTACGACGAGTCTGGAAATATGATTGTTGTTTCTAGCGCAAGTTTAAACCTTACACAAGAAGACATGTTTGAAAACATTGATCCAATCAATTGGCATATTGTTGATCGCCAACCATGTGATTCAGGAAGTTACAATATAACTTTTTCAACTTCAAGCGCGTTAGAAAACGGTAATCATATTTTTCAAAATATAAAAATAGATCCTCTTTTAGCAAAAAAAATAATCAA
>DATKUW010000048.1:0-12270 GCA_035530435.1 Bacillota bacterium | reverse complement strand
ATATGACGCAACATTAGATGATCTTGTTGCTGGTTATGGTTCAACAACTGGTTCAAATATAGGGTGGGCACTTACAAATGATTATGATTTTTACGCAGATGCAACAACAACCTTTTTTGTGGATGCAAGCGCAAATAGTGTTGGCATCGGAACAACGACTCCTGCCACAAAGTTGGAAGTTGCAGGAACTATTCAACCTAAAAGCACAGCGGCAGTATGGCCAGCAAGCACGACAGGATTAGAATTATTGTATGATTCAGGGGCAGATACCTCCTATCTTATATCAGCAGCCAGGGATGCAGGCTCTGCTGCTACATATAAACCCATGTATTTAAGAGCAAGTGCTTTCAAATTTATAACAGGAAACGTCGGCATCGGAACAGTTTCGCCAACAGGTGGCAAAGTAAATATTGTAGGCGGAAACTTAAATATGTCTGGAAACGATATTATTAGTGTTGATAAACTAACAGTCACCACAATTGATCCTATCTATAATGTTGACGGCGAAAAATACGCAACTTATGCGCCATTTATGGTTGGCGGTGTTAAAGAGGAAGTAGTTGGGGCAATCATATTAAATGTTATTAATGAAACTGGTAAGTATGTAATAAACTTTAACAATCTTGAGAAAGGAAGTAATTTGTGGTTGTTCTATCAGATAACTGACTTTGGAAAAGATATGGGGAACCTTCAAGTCTTTTTGACTCCTGGTTTTAATGGAAATGTTTGGTATGAAAAAGTTCCTGAAGAAAATTCTCTGATAATATATGGAAGTAATAGGGAGAATGCTGAAGTTTCATACAGATTTACTGCAAACAGACATGATTACACAGAATGGCTAACCCCTTATAATGGTAGTGAAGAAGGAAGGCTTTTGTCTATAAAATAAAATCTAAAATAAATTTTTGAAAAAATTTATAAGTATCAAACACTGATTTAATTAATGGATGTCTGGAAAAAGAAAGAAAAAGGTAAGCCTAGTTTTTTTAAGTTTGGTAAAGAAAATACAATCACCAAAAAAAAAGGCCTTTCAGATATTGTTGCAACTCTTATAATTATTTTATTAGTCATTGTTGCTGCTGGAATTATGTGGATTGTCATAAAAAATATTATCCAAAGCAGTGCAGAGCAGATTGAGCTTGGAAGATTTGAACTTGATTTGGAAATAAAAAGTGTGACGGTTGTTGAAGAAAATAGTAGTGAGGTGGTTGTTGTTATTAGAAAGAATCAGGGAAAGGGAGAATTAACTGCAATAAATTTTATTTTTTTTAATGGAACCAATACAGAGATAATAAGAAAAGATTCTTCCTTGGATGAATTAGGAGAAGAAACTTTTACTTTTGTAATTACCGAGATAATAGGCACTATTGAAAAAGTTTCTGTTGCGCCTATTTATGTTTTAAGCAACGGGAAAGAAAAAGAAGGAGATATTTTAGACAGTTATGAACTTCCAAATGGGATAATAATACTTTCTGGAGAAGAGCAGGAAAAAAATATTTTTGAAGAGTTAGGTTTTAGTGGCATGCAGAGTGTTGAGTATGGCCTTTCTTCAAGTGGAGAAGACTTACCTGAATTCAGAAAAGCCGTTGTTAACCCTTTAGATGTTTATCCTGGAAATAATCAGACTTTTACAGTACATGTTTATTCGCCTTATAATATCACGGAAGTTACATCTGTAACAGAATTAGATACAAGTACTCTGTATCTTAATTTTAATAAAATTGATGAATATGAAAGCAATGACCAGATTATAGAAGTTTATTCCGCATCTTGGATTGTTAATGATACTCATGTGAAAACTTATAGGACACATGTTACAGCAAAAGATTCACAAGAAAATGAAAACTCTGTCACACTAACATGGACAGACCCTTGTACAGGAATAAATCACGGATATGATTCAACACTATCAGTTAATTGTGTTGTTGGAGTTAGTGAAGTTAGTGGACTTGATGGCGGAAGCCTAACAATTGCATCTGGAGTAACTTTGACCCTGAATTCTGGTTCTGTTTGGGCTTTTAATGATGGAAAATCTATTACTGTTACAGGAACAATTGCTATGTCTGGAGGCACAATACAAAAAGGAAATCTATTTTACACTGATGCAGATGGAGATTTGGTTCCTCCGAACTCAATCCTTTTTTTCAGCACATCTCCAACCCAGGCAGGAAAAATAAGAGCAAAAGATGCGGGTTGGGGAACAGAAGACTGCCATGACGGAGATGTAAATATCTGGCAAGATGTTGCGGGCCTTTCCCTAGATGGGGATCAGGATGGATGGACAGCTGATTATCCAGATACCATGTGTGCTGGTGCTGATGAAGTAATATATGGCAGGACTTATTATGAAGGTGCTGGCGGGGGTTTTACCTTGCTTGTTGATTCAGATAAATTAGGAACAGATGACTGCGATGATGGTGATGGTGGTGCCTGGAACTTAAGATATGTTGATAGTGATAGTGATGGACATTGCCCAGACTCTAATACTTATTGTGTTGGAGATGAAGGGGTAGAGTCTTGCACGAGATATGATGATTGCTGTGACTCTGAAGCAAATGCATATGTAGGGCAAACATCTTATTTCACAACAGAAAGAACCACTTGTGGCGGATATGATTACAACTGTGATGATGTTCAAGAAAAAGAATTTAATGATTATGGAACTTGTTATGAGTGTTATTGGGTAGTGGGTGAGCGTTGTTATGAGTCTTTGGCGGGTTCTCCTGGATGGGATTATCAAGAACCCCCTGTCTGTGGAGTTGAGGAAAATTATATTTCCGATTCGGGTTCTTCTTGTGAGGATAGAAATGAGGGGGATTGTGAGACGTCCTGCTGGAATGCTTATTGGGGGCTTGAAACCCAGTCATGCAAATAAATCTGAGATAGAATAAGAGTTTTTTGATGGTTTAAGGAGTTTATTTAAAATAATTAAAATATTAAAGAGTCAACAATAAAAATCCTTATAATAGGTTATTTGTTATATTATTTATGAATAAAATTATACAAATATTTTTTTTATTAGTCATATTTTCATCTACTCTTATCTCAGCTGACATATTCTCTTTAAATCCTGTAAGCGGTGACGAATTTGTTTTAACTTCTGATAGATATATTGAAGGTTTTTTCTTCTGTAATCCTTCTACTTGTGCAGAAATGGGTTATACGTGCGGAACTTGGAATGATGGTTGTGGGATAAGTTTAGCTTGTGGAACATGTGGTGCTGGATACACTTGTACTGCAGGAACTTGTGTGGCAATAGTAACACCTCCACCAAACGGAGGAGGTGGAGGAGGGGTGATAACACCCACGTATAATATTGTTGTTTCCCCTACTGAATTTAATATAAATATGAAAATAAATACCAATGTAAAAGAAATAGTTACAGTAACAAGTCTTGAAGATTCCACTATAACTGTGGGAGTTACCCAAAGCAACCTTACTAATATGGTTATGCTTGAAAACACTTACTTGACTATTCCTGCAAAACAAACAGTTCAACTCGATGTTATTTTTGTAGCACCAGAAAAACCAGGAATTTATACAGGAAAAATATTTATTGGAGGAAAAACAATTCTAGTAACATTAAATGTAAAAACAGAACTTCTTTTATTTGACTCAAATATTGTTGTTCTTAATGAAAATTATGAAGTAAGACAAGGAGAGCAACTGAAAACACTGGTTACTTTAATTCCTTTAGGAGACCCTACTAGGCTTGATGTAACTCTTAATTTTTTAATTAAAGATTATGCAAACAGAATTTATCTTACTCAAAGCGAGACTCTTTTAGTAGAGAAGCAAGTGCAACTCAAAAGAAATTTTGATACAGGAATTCTTCCCTTAGGTGATTATGTGGTTGGGCTTGAATTAGTATATCCTGATGGAGTCGCTCCCTCAAGTGCCCATTTCAAGGTTATTGAAAAACCAGTTTCAACTATTTTAGGAAAAATAATCCTCTTCTTGATCATTTTGATACTGCTCATTGCGATAATTATAATAATAATATTAATAGTAAGAAAAATTAAAGAAAAAAGACAGACCAATCAAACTTAATCAATTAGAAATTAATTCCTAAAATCTTTTTTATAAATTCTTCAATTTCTCTTAATTTATTTTTGTTCAGAGAAACTTGCAATCCATAGGAAGTAGGTTTTGTTAAAACCCAATTTTTTTTAATTAGCTCTTTAGCTATTTTGTTTATATCTTTTCCTAGATGAGAAGGAAAACCCCTTCTTAATGTATCAAAATGTGTATGGACGCCGCCAATTACCTTTTTTCTTCTTAAATGATAAAGAAGTGTCGCTTTTATCTTATCTTCATCATCAAATTCCATTATTAATAAAAATAATAAGAATATTTAAATGTTTCTAATTTTGAAAGATAAAAACATATATAGAAACATTTATAAATCTCTTTTGGGTGATTAAACTATGGAAAATAAATCAGTATTTATAGGAATATTTGGAAATAATCCCGTAATTAAAGTTTTAGATTTTCTTATAACTTTTCAAGCTTTTGATTATCCTATGACAGAAATAGCTAAGAATTCAAATGTTAGTTATTCTACTTTGCAAACTATCTGGAATGGTCTAATTGAAAATAACATTATAATAAAAACAAGACGGGTTGGAAAGTCAGACCTCTACAAACTAAACACAAGAAATCCAGCAGTACAGCAATTAATAAAATTAGACTGGAACCTTGTTAAGGGAAGTCAGAAAGAAGAAGTTATTGTTTAGAAAAGTTTTATATTTTAGTTCTATCTAAATAAAAGATGAAAATAATTTTAAAATATTATGATAACAAAGGAAATTTAAAGATAATCAAAAGTAAAAGTGAAGTTACTCCTATAGATTCTATTATAAGATTCAAGATTTTAAAGAATAACGAAGAATGGCCTTGTTGTGATTTTTATGGAAAATGCACAAATAAAGCCTATGCAGAAGTTTATCTGTTTCTTATGAAAAAAGGTAAAAAAGGATGGAATTATCTTTGTAAGAAACATTATTATGAAGAACAGAAAAGATTAGAATGGAAATTACCTTCTTGTTTAAGTGTTGAATGGTAAGTATATAGAAAATATTAAATAACTTTATAAAAACCCTTTTTTTCTTTAGGTCATGCTCTTAGGACTTGTTGGAAAGCCCTCATCGGGGAAATCTACTTTTTTTAAAGCAGCGACGATGGCAGATGTGGCTATCGCGAGCTATCCTTTTACAACGATAAAATCAAATCACGGCGTTGGTTATGTTAAAATTGATTGTATCGATAAAGAATTTGGGGTTAAATGTAAACCGAATTCTGGTTTTTGTATAACGGGCAAGAGATTTGTCCCTGTAGAGATTATGGATGTTGCTGGTCTGGTGCCAGGAGCGAGCGAAGGAAAAGGACTTGGAAATCAGTTTTTAGATGATTTAAGACAGGCAGACGCTTTCATTCATATTGTTGATGTTTCTGGAACAACTGATTCTAAAGGAAAACCAACAGAGAACCATGACCCTTCAAAAGATGTAGAATTTTTAGAAGATGAACTTGATAAATGGTATTTTAATATTCTTATGAGGGTATGGAAAAATTTTGCAAAAAAAGTAGACCTTGAAGATAATTTTTCAAAAGCAGTTGCAAAACAATTTTCAGGATTGAAAGTTACTGAAGAGGATATAAAACATGTTTTAAGAGAAAATATTTTTCCAGAAAAAGCTGGAATGTGGAATCCTGATCAACTAATGAAATTTGCTTCTGCACTGAGAAAGAAAAGCAAACCAGTTATAATTGCTGCAAATAAAATAGATATTGAAAAAAGTAAGGAAAATTATGAAAAATTAAAAAAGAAATTCCAAGACATGATTATTATTCCTTGTTCTGCTGATTCTGAATTAGCTTTGAAAGAAGCAGTTCATCATGACCTAATTGAATATATCCCAGGAGAAAAGGATTTTAAGATTATAGGAGAATTGAATAAAAAACAAGAACTGGCACTGGAAAAAATAAAAGAAAATGTTCTTGACAGCCCTGTTGGCACAGGAGTCCAGGATATTCTGAATTATGCTGTTTTTGATCTTTTAAAATATATTAGTGTCTTTCCTGCAGGTGCAACAAAATTAGCTGATAGCAAAGGAAATGTCTTGCCTGATTGTTTTTTATTACCCCAAGGTTCGACAGCCTTGGATTTTGCCTATTTTCTTCATACGGATTTTGGAAATAATTTTATCAAGGCAATTGATGCGCGGACAAAAAAGATTCTTGGAAAAGAATATAAATTAAAACATAGGGATGCTCTAGAAATTATTACAAAATAAGTGATTTACAAATATGAAAATAAAGGTAAAAACTCATCCAAATTCATCAAAAAAGAAAATAATAAGAATAAATGAAAAAGAATTTGAAATTTGGATAAATGAATCAGCTAAAAATAATGAGGCCAATATAGCTCTAATTAAATTATTAACAAAGTATTTTAAGAAAGAAATCAAATTAATTTCAGGAGTTAAATCTCGAAATAAAATTTTTGAGGTTATTAAAAATGAAATATGAATTTGCACCAGATTTACAGAAAACTGCAGAAGAAATTTCATTTCTCTTGTTCCCACATGTAAAGATTGAGAGAGTAAAGTGCTTTAGAAGTTATGGAACTTCTTCAAGAAGAACAATTGCGAGATGTCATGCCCTTAATAAATTAATGCAGAAGTCTCTTGGCATTAAAGCAGTTTATGTTCTTGAATTTTTATCAGAAAGATTTGATAAACTTGACAAAGAAGAACAATTAAAAGTTTTGATTCATGAACTTTTACATATCCCAAAATGTTTTGGAGGAGGCTTCAAACACCATAATTTTGTTACAGATAAAAGTGTGGGTTTTTACTATAAAGAATATAAGAAAAAGAAAAATGAAGATTAAAATTAAGAATTTATCTCTCGATGTTAAAAGATGTGGTGGTCTTTACAGATTTAAGGGATTAATGTTTGTACGACGGAAAAAAGCTAGGGCTTTGTTGTTTGACTTCGGGACGCTGTCTAAAGAAGCTATTCATTCTTTTTTTGTTTTCTTTCCTTTTATTGCTGTTTGGCTTGATAGTAAGGGAAAAATTATAGAAATAAGAAAAATTAAACCTTTCGTTCCTTTTGTTTCCATGAAAAAATCATATTCTAAACTTATCGAAATTCCAATTAACAAAAAATACTCTGATATAGTTGAATCCCTTTTATAGAGTTCTTCGTCGGTGGTTAGAAACATTTAAATATAGAATTAATTTTGATGGCTTATAATCATTAAAAGGAGGTATGAAAATGGGAAAGATTGTTGTAAAAAAAGTAATTACGAGAAGACCAGGACATCTTTATTACATAGATGCAGTCGGAAACGTATGTGAAGCAAAGATGGCTAGGGGAGGAAAGAAGAAAAAGAAAGCCACAAAGAAAAAGGCGACAAAGAAGAAAGTGACGAAAAAGAAAAGAAGATAGGTTTTCTTTATTTTTTATTTTTTATTTTTTATTTATAGTTTTTTATATATTATCTAATTTGATAATTTTATTTATTTTAAGAATTTCAGAAACAAACTTTATTAACTAAGTTTTCTAATTTTTGACATAAGCTGGTAGAAACAGCTATTCCTCTACTATCTATATAATCATAATTCTCAGGTTTACTTGGATAATAATTTATTCGGTAATATAAGGCAATATCTTTTCCTTTCATCCAGTTTAATTCATCAGGGTCTATGTTTTCAGGAATTAGAATATCTTTTTTCTTCTTAGACTTTTTTTTACCATAATAGATAGTAACATAAACCTTATCAGAAATATGCTCTTTTTTTTCTTTTTTGAATGTTAGTCTCGCAGAATAAATTTCTAAATATTCTTCAGATTGGGGCTTTTTTATCTTCATTATTTTATAATTTGTTTATTGGATTTATGATTTTTATGATGTTTCTATTTATATCATAAGGGTGGCTAATTTTATAAATATATTAAGTCCTTTATAATATATGACAGTTCTCCTTGGAATAGAAAGCACAGCGCACACTTTTGGGGTTTCTTTGGTCAGGAACGGAAAAATTTTATCAAATATTAAAAGAAACTATGTGACTGAAAAAGGGGGCATTGTTCCTCTTGAAGCTGCTAAACATCATCAAGAAAATAAAAGAGAAATCTATTTTGAAGTTTTGGAAAATGCTGGAATTGATGAAAAAAAGATTGATGCTATAGCGATTTCTCAGGGTCCTGGCTTAGCTCCGTGTCTTCTTGAAGGTATGAAATTTGCAAAAGAATTATCAAAAAAATTAGGAAAGCCGATTGTTCCTGTAAATCACTGTATTGCTCATCTCGAGATAGGGGAAATTACAGGGGCTAAAAATCCTGTCATGTTATATGTTTCTGGAGCAAACACACAGATAATTGCGTATTCTTCTAGAAAGTTTAGGATATTTGGTGAGACCCTAGATATTGGAGTTGGAAATTTCATTGATAATTTTGCAAGATATATAGGGATTGGTTTTCCAGGAGGGCCTGTTATACAAAAACTTGCCGAAGGAGGTAAGAAATTTATCGAACTACCATATACAGTAAAAGGAATGGATATTGCTCTTTCAGGAATTCTTACAAATTTGAAACAGAAAATCGAATCTAAGAAATATAATATTAAAGATTTGGCTTATTCAATGCAAGAAACTGTTTTTTCAATGCTTGTAGAAACAGCAGAACGAGCTCTGGCACATACAGGTAAAAAAGAACTTCTTCTTGGAGGTGGTGTTGCGTGCAATTCGAGACTCCAGGAAATGTGTAAGATAATGTGTAAAGAACGTGGAGCAAAATTCTTTTGTCCTGAAAATTCTCTATTGACAGATAACGCTGCAATGATTGCATTTCTTGGAGAAATTATGTTTAAGAAAGGAATAAAAGTTCAAGGAAAATCTGTTGAGAGACTTGACATAAAGCCAAGACAGAGAACAGATGATGTTGATGTGAGTTGGAAATAGGTTTTCTGTTGCAATAAAATTTTTAAATAAATATATTCTTAGCAAAGAATGAGCAAAAAATCTACAGAAACTGAAAAAGAAAGAATATGTTCTCAACTTGCTATCCCTACAAAATTTAAATTATACCACGGTAAACCAGAATCAGGAGATCATTTTGAATTTTCTGAACTTTGTGGTGAAGTTGAAGAAATTATGAAAGGGATACGAATACCTTTTATGCTTATGTCAAGGGTGGTTGGGAAATATGACAAAAATAAGCATCTTTTTTATGCAATTCCTTATGAACACGCAGAAGAAATCAAACAAAAAATTATTGATAAAGGATTGGCTGAAAAAGTCCATACTGATGAATATTAAATTTCTTAGAAAACTTTATAAATCAAATTTTATCTTAATAAATATCCGATGAACACTTAGGGAGGATAAGTAAGTGTTCTATGATAATAAAATGACAACAGACGTTTATTCAATAATAGAGAAAGCAAAAAAGACTGGCAAAGTTGAAAAAGGAACTAATGAAGTTACAAAAGCTATTGAAAGAGGTACGGCGAAATTTGTAGTTTATGCTGTTGATGTTGAGCCTAAAGAAATTATTCAACACATTCCTCTCTTGTGCAAGGAAAAAAATATCTTGTGTAGAGAAGTGGATAATAAACAGAAGCTAGGAATTGCTGTAGGAATTCCTGTGGCAGCTTCTTCTGTGGCTGTAATTGATGCCGGAGATGCTGAAAAAGATATTGCAGGATTGAAATAAAAATGGCAAAACAGCAGAGAGTTAGGGAGAACAAACAGGCAGGAAGTAAGGGAAGTGAAAAAATTCTTGGAGTGGTTGTTCCTGCGCTTGTTCAAGAAATAATAGGAAGAACTGGTTTTCGAGGAGAGATTACACAAGTGAAATGCCTTATTACAGATGGACGAGATAAAGGAAGAATTATGAGAAGAAATGTTAAAGGACCTATTAGAATTGGTGATTATTTAATGCTGAGAGAAACAGAGATAGAGGCTAGGAAAATAAAATCTAAGGTTACAAAAGGAGCCTATACTTAATTTAGAAAATGTCAAGAACTAATGAAGAAGGCATGAGATTGGAACGAATTTTAAAAGGTATAACTTCTGCAGTGTTAGAATTAGATTTTCAAGAATCTTCATATAATAAAACCCCCTGCATATAATAAAAATGACTAAATGTGTTTATTGCGAAAAAGAGTACGATATTCCTAGAGGCACAACTATTTTTATGAATGATGGAACAATCAATAATTTTTGCTCTTCAAAATGCAGGAAAAATATGCTGATGAGGAGAAGAAAAGTCAGATGGATTTCTAAAAAGAAGAAAACTAAGGAAGAAGAGAAATAAGTCGTTTTTTTCAATTTTATCGTCGGTAAATTGTTTTTTAGTGCAGAAAAGTTTATAAAGGAAATACCCTTTTTTTAAGGGTAAAACTGAACAGATTTTCTGTTTCAAAATTTACAAAAACCCTATATGATTTAGCAAAAGCTATCTCATTATGGATAGGAGAAAAATCAGCAAAAATGGATAAAAAATCAGAATATACAGGAAAACAAATCCGGGTTCTCGAGGGTTTGGAAGGAGTGCGCCAGCGCCCGAGCATGTATATAGGAAACACTGGAAAAGAAGGTCTGCATCATTTAATTTATGAAGCTGTAGATAACTCTGTAGATGAAGCTTTAGCAGGATATTGTAAAAAAATTAAAGTCATTTTGAATAAAAATGGCTCTGCAACTATTGAAGATGATGGAAGAGGTATTCCTGTAGATAAACATCCTACTCAAAAAGTACCTGCTGTAGAGGTTGCTTTGACAAAACTTCATGCTGGTGGAAAATTTGATAAAAAATCTTATGTAATTTCAGGTGGTTTGCATGGGGTTGGTATTTCTGTTGTAAATGCTTTATCAAAGAAATTAATTGTTGAAGTTAAAAGAGATGGAAAAATACATACTCAAGAATATTCTAGGGGAAAAACAAAGACAAAACTTACTTCTAATGGGAAAACAAATGAGACAGGAACTAAAGTCACATTTTGGCCAGATGAAGAGATCTTTTCAACTCTTGATTTTGATTATAAAGTTTTAGAAACAAGATTTAGAGAGATTGTATTTCTTAATCCTGGTTTAAAGATAACTCTCATTGACGAAAACAAGAATAAAAAGGAAGAGTTTTTTGCTGCAGGTGGTTTAATTGAGTTTGTAAAATGGGTAAACAAGTCTAAAGAAGCTATTCATAAACCAATTTATTTTAAAAAAGAAGCTCAAGAAAATATTATAGAAGTTGCTATTCAGTATAATAAAGGGTATAGAGAGAATATTTTTGGTTTCGTAAACACAATTAATACTGTTGAAGGAGGGACCCATGTTTCTGGTTTTAAAACAGCTTTAACTAGGGTGATTAATGATTATGCAAAGAAAAAAGGTTTGATTAAAAATGGGAATGGTGCTCTTTCAGGGGATGATGTTAGGGAAGGCCTGACTGTAATTCTTAGTTTAAAGATGGCAGAGCCTCAATTTGAAGGACAGACAAAAACCAAACTTGGAAACTCTGAAATTAAAGGGACTGTAGATTCTGCTGTTACAACTGCTTTAGGAGAATATTTTGAAGAAAATCCTGCAGTTGCAAGGAAAATTACTACTAAGGCCCTTGATTCTGCAAAAGCAAGATTGGCTGCTAAAAAAGCAAGAGATTTAGTTAGAAGAAAAAATGCTTTTTCACTTGGAGGATTGCCTGGAAAACTTGCAGATTGTTCAAGTAAGAAGTCTGAGAATACAGAACTTTATATTGTGGAAGGATTGTCTGCTGCAGGAACTGCTAAAGATGCAAGAAGTAAAGAAATTCAGGCTATTTTACCTTTGAAAGGAAAAATTTTGAATGTTGAAAAAGCGAGTCCTGTAAAATCTTTATCTAGTGAAGAGATTATAAATATGATTACTGTTATTGGAACAGGTGTTGGAGAAAATTTTAATATTGATAAGTTAAGATATAATAAAATTATTATTATGACAGATGCAGATGTTGATGGAGAGCATATTAAAACTCTTTTACTGACTTTCTTTTTTAGATATATGAAACAATTAATTGAAAATGGAAATGTTTATGTTGCTTTACCGCCACTTTATAGGATTAGAAAAGGCCAAAAAGACTTTTATGTTTATTCTGATGAAGAATTGAAAAAGAAAATAGAGAAAATTGGTGGCTCTTCTGCTGTCACAAGATTCAAAGGTCTTGGAGAAATGGCTTCTACACAACTTTGGGATACAACTATGAATCCAAAGACAAGAAAGA
>DATKUW010000047.1:0-21536 GCA_035530435.1 Bacillota bacterium | reverse complement strand
AAATCTATTAGATAAACTTGGTCATTTTTTAAAATCATATTGCTCGTTGTCAAATCTCCATGGATTATATCTAAATTATGAATTTTACCTACAGATTCACCTATTTTTTTACAGATTTCTTTTTGTTTTTTTAATGGGAATTTATCAAGATGCTCTGAAAGTTTTTTCCCATCTATAAAAGGCATTTTTAATTTAGAAGAATTTTTTATTGATGGTTGAAGAAAAGGAATTGGGCAATGAATTACCTTAGAGGCTTTTTCTAGAAGTTTTGCTTCTGATTTGGTTCTCTTCCCCCTTATTTTTATATCTAATTCAGGTAGTCTATAACCTTTTTTTATTCTATCCTTTATTATGAAAGATTTTTCTTTTGAACCCTTAAATAGAATTATATTTGCTTCTGCTCCTTGTTGGATTATCTTTTGTTTCATTTTTTCCAAGAAGAAATTACTATTATTAAAGCCATTAGTGTGCTTATATCAACTATAAGACAATATGTGCACCAAGCCTTTATTATAAATTGTTGAATATAGATAAAATATAATGCAAAAATAGAGCTAATAATAACCCCGGCATTTATTAGAAACCTTCTTATTTTTATATTTTTCTTAATTTGTAAAAAAGTTAAAATTGTTAAGAACAAAAAAACCACAATCCCATAATAATCATTTTTTATCCCAAACGTTTCCACATATTTTGATGATTGTACAGCATCACAACCTTTTCCCTCTATTGTGCAGAGATCTTCTGTAGGGGTTATTGCGAGGATTAAAGACACTGCTAAAGATATTAAAAAAAGAACAAGTAAAATTTGATATTTGTATTTCATTTTAAAACCTCATTTTTTTCCCAAATTTTCTTGCAAGCTTTTGAAGCTGTTTTTGACTTAGGCCTTGAGACATATCCACGTCTCCTCCAGATTTTATCATATCATTTAAGAGTTTATATTGTTTGAGAAGAGATCTTATATCGCTGTTATGAACCCCTGATCCTTTTGCAATTCTCGAGATTCTGGAGGTTTGTTTTTCAAGAATCTCAGGATTTTCTTTTTCTTCAGGTGTCATTGATTTAAGGATGTGTTCCCATTTTGAAATCTTTGCTTCTTGATTTTCAATAAGATTTTCCGGAATTTTCTTTTCTACTTTTGAAAAGCCAGGAATCATGGATTTGATTTTGTCAAAACCACCAAGTGAACCCATTGATTTCACTTGTTCAATAACTTCTTCTAGAGAAATTTTTCCTTCTGTAATTTTTTTCTGAAGTTTCTGACTTTTGCTTTCATCTGTAACAGACCGAATTTTTTCAATTAGGGTTTCAAGATCACCCATACCGAGAAGTCTAGATAAGAAAGATTTTGGATTAAACTCTTCTATATCATTTATTTTTTCTCCAGTTGTTATAAAATAAACAGGGGCTTTTGTCTCAGCACAAGCAGTTAGCGTACCTCCACCTCTTGCTGTGGAATCCATCCTTGTGATTATTACTCCTGAAATATTTACTGCTTCTAAAAATTCTTTTGCCTGTTTTTTTGCTGCCTGGCCTATGTCTGCAGGCATTAAGAGAATTATCTCTGTGGGTTTTATTTCTTTTTCTAAGGCCTTTATTTCATTAATCAAAGGTTTATCAAGAGTGTGTCTTCCTGCAGTATCAATAAGAACAATACCATAATCTTCTAATTCTTTTTTATATTTCTTCCAGACTTTTACAGGATTTTTTTCTTTGGTATCTATAAAATAAGAAAGTTTGTTTTTCTCTGCCATTTGTTGTAGTTGTTCTGGTGCTGCAGGTCTGTGAGTATCAAGTCCAATAAGAGCTACCTTGTTTCCTCTTTTTGAAAAATAATTACCGAGTTTTGCAATTGTCGTTGTTTTTCCTGCCCCATAAAGCCCTAAAAACATTATCCTGTTCTGTTCTTTTTTATCTTTTTTTAGACCCAATTGTTTGTGTTCTCCAAGAATTGCAGAAAGTTCATCATGCATGAGTTTGATAATGTGCTCTTTTTTCTCAAGCCCCTTAATCTTTTCGTCAAGAGCAGATTTTCTTATCTTATCACTTAATTCTTTTACAAGGACAATATTCACATCTGCTTCAATTAAGGCTCTTTGCAAGTCTTTGATTATTGTATCTACAAGATTTTTATCAAGAAATATGGCATTAGCTATCTTATCTGTAGCCTTTCTTAAAACTTCTCCGAGTTTTTCAAGCATTTTAGAAGAAGGAAGTTTATAGTTAATAAATTTTGGGTTTACAATCCGGGATGGGGGTGGTTCTATTTTAGTCTTTTAAATATATCAGAATCTCTTATTTTTTAATTTGGGGGTATAAGTCAATTATCATGGTCACTGTTAATATTAAGAATATCACTATTCCAACCATCATAATGGTTTGTTCTGTTTTTATGTATTTTATCAGAAAGAAAAGAAATATTAAAAATACGATTCCTGTCCAGATTATCTCTAAAATTTTTCTTGTTTTTTCTTTTATTTTTATCATAATCCCAGCTCTTTCAGAAACTTCTTTTTGTCAAAGACCTCGATTTTACTATATTCTTGTCCTGTTCCTAGAAAAAGAATGGGTTTTTTTGTGATATATCCAACAGAGAGGGCTGTCCCTCCTTTTTCATCGACATCTGCTTTTGTTAAAACAATTCCATCAATTCCTATTGCCCAATCAAAACTTTTTGCCTGTTCCACAGAATCATTCCCTGTTATTGATTCCCCTATAAATAGTTTTAAATCTGGTTTGCAGACCTTTGAAATTTTTTCTATTTCCTTAAGAAGATTTTTTGAGGTGTGCATTCTTCCTGCAGTGTCGATAAGAACGCAATTTATGAAGTTCTTTTTAGCATAACTTATTGCATCAAAACCAACTGCAGCAGGGTCTGCACCATATTGCTGAGAAATAACTTTGATTCCAATTCTTTCTCCGTGTTTGTTGAGCTGTTCTATACTTGCTGCACGGAAAGTGTCGGCAGCAGCGAGAACACAGGAAAATTTTTTCTTTTTCAGAAAATCTGCAATTTTTGCAATTGTCGTTGTTTTTCCTGTTCCATTAATTCCTGCAAAAAGAATCACGTATGGCACTTTTGGTTGGTCTGCAATTTTTTCTCTTATTTTTTCTACAATATTGAATGGTTCTATAAGTATATTTTCAATTATTTTTTTTAAAGCATCTTTTATCTCAAATTCTATCTCTTTTTTTAAAAGCTCTTTTCCGATTATCTCTTCTCCGAGTTCTTTAATTATTTTATCAGCAACCTCAAAAGCAACATTGTTTTCAAGAAGAAGCATTCTTAATTCTTCACTGTAAATTTCAAATTCTTTTTCTGAAATTTTTACTTTTGTTATCTTTGAAGTTATTTTTTTTAAAAATCCTCTTGATCCTGGTTTTGGTTCTTCTTTGAGGGGTTCTTCAGTAAGAGATTGTAATTCTTGTGTTTTTTCTTGTAATTTTTCAAGATCTGGCTCAAATTTGTGGGCCCCAACATTATATTGTACTGGGACTTCGATTTGTTTTTCTTCTTTTTTGGAGATTGTTATTTCTTTTTCAGATTTTTCCTTCTTTTTTGGAGATTCTACTGGTTCTGCCTTTTCTGTGATTTTCTTTGCCCAGTTTCCTATTTTTTCTTTTAAAAATTTAAACATATTTTAGATAGTTTTGAAAGATTTATAATATTAACTAATTCCTTACTCCTCTGAATATAAATTTTTATAAAGAAGTTCTCTTTTATATTGTTATGAAAGGCATATTAATTATTCTTGACGGTATTGGGGATCTTCCATGCAAGCAGCTCAATGATAAGACCCCTTTAGAGGCAGCAGAAACACCAAATCTTGATTTTTTAGCAACAAGGGGAGAGATGGGTTATATGTATCCAGTAAGACCAGGGTTTATTCCTGAATCTGATGAAGCAACGATTTCTATTTTTGGAAATGATCTTATAGATAGCACTAGAGGGCAACTTGAGGCAAGAGGAACAGATATAAAACTTACAAGAGGAGATTTGGCTCTCAGGGCTAATTTTGCAACAGTAGATTCGTTAAAACAGGGAAATGTTATTGATAGAAGAGCAGGAAGGACTCTTACAACAACAGAAGCAGAAGAATTATCTAAATCTTTGAATAAAATAAAGCTCCCTTGTAATTTTATTTTTAAACCAACAATTCAGCATAGAGGGGTCTTGGTTTTAAGAGGGGGATTTTCAGATAATATTACTGGAAACGATTCGACTTATTCAAAAGGAGAAGCAAAGGAAGCAGAAAAAATAGGCAGTTTTAAGGCCCTGGATGATGACGAAAACTCACAATATACAGTAAACATACTCCGAGAATTCCTTAACAAAGCTTTTGAAATTCTTGATACACATCCAATAAATAAAGAAAGAAAAAGAAAAGGCCTCCTGTCTGCAAATTATCTTCTTCTTAGGGGTGCAGGTATAGAGCCTCCAAAATTAAAGTATTACAAAAGATGGCTTTCTGTAACATATATGCCTATGGAAATTGGTTTTTCAAAAGTTAGTGGAATGAATGTTTTTTCTTTTGATTACCCAAAACTAAAAAGTCTTGATTCGTATGAGAATCTTCGCGATGGCCTTGAAAAAGCATGTAGTTTTTCTATTAAGACTCTGAAGAAAAATTACAAAAATAACGATTATGCATATATACACATAAAAGAAACAGATTTACCAGGCCATGATAATAAGCCTATTGAAAAAAAACTTATGATTGAATATGTAGACAAAACCTTATTTAAATTTTTGAAAGAATTTGCCCCTCCTAAAAAAATAAAAATTGTTGTTACAGCTGACCATTCAACCCCTTCAAAGCTTAAGGCACATTCTTCAGATCCTGTTCCAGTCTTATTTTATAATGGTAAGCCACCAAAAACGAGAAACAAGATTACATCTTTTTTACAAACAGCAAGCAAAAAAATACCTATTCATCTAAAAAGAAATTCAGATGAAAAGGAGAAAGGGGAAAAATTCTGTGAAAAAAATGCGAGAAAAGGCAACCTTGGGAGAATTATGGGTAAGGAGTTATTGGAAAAAGTTGGTTTTTTAAGGTAATCTATTGTGCTTGACCATAGCAATGATTAAAAATCTTCTCCTGTTTGTATTTTTATGATAACTTATAGCGATCTTTATGAAGCTGCTAGAAAAGAAAGATATGCTGAACAATTACAGCCATTATCAAAAAATTTTATCCAAGAAATAGCAGAATATCTCAGAGAAAAAAAGCAGCTCTCTCTAAAAGAAGATGATATTTTTTCAGATATGGTTGCAAAGACAAAAAAACAATTAGAGAATGCAGTAACTCTTTTTAGGGAGATGATGATACGCAGAAGAAAGAAAATATTGAATCTTGTTCTAATTGCATCTGAAACAGGCATTTCAAAACAAGATTTTGATAATATGCTGCCTTTTGAGAAATCTTTATTTGAAGACCTTATAAAAAACATAGAAAATTCTGACAAAAAGGTTAGTGAGATTTTGGAAGGAAAAACCACTGAAGAATTAAAAAATGAATTAGTTATTTTTAAGATAGAGGTTGAAGAATTATTAGATATGGAAGGAGAAAAAATAGGGCCTTTTCAGCAAGGGCAGGTTGCGAATATCCCAAAAGAAATTGCAAAGATTCTTATTGAAGATGGTAAAGCAGAGATTTTGGAGAAATAATTCTGTGCAGGGGCCCTCCATTATGAATATATATGCAAAATAGAAACATTTAAATAACATAATGAATATGTATTCATAACTAAATATGCCTAAAAATAGCAAGGAGAAACAAAATGCCTAAAGGAAATGGAATTGGTCCAACAGGTCAGGGACCAATGACTGGAAGAGGAAGAGGTTATTGTACAGGTTTCAATATTCCTGGTTTTGCCAATTCCGGATTTGGAAGGGGCTTTGGTTTGGGAAGAAGAATAATGCCTATTCAGCCACAAGTGATAACTGAGCAACAGGAAAAAGAAATTCTTGAACAAGAATTGGAGTTAATAAAACAAGAAATGAATGAAATACAGAAAAGGTTAAAAGAATTAAAATAATTAATAGGTAATGTCAAGACCGAGAATTTGCAGAAGGGTTCGATTTAGACCTGAGATTACTTATTTCAAACCTGCTGGAATAAGAATGGTTGAATTAGAAGAGGTCATATTGACTTTTGATGAATATGAGGTGGTTAGGTTAATTGATTTAGAAAATATTGAACAGGCTAAAGCAGGAAAAATGATGAAAATATCCCAACCAACTCTTTCTAGACTTTTAAAAAGTGCCAGGAAAAAAATCTCTGATGCAATAGTTCATGGAAAAGCGATTCGGATTGAAGGTGGGAATTATAAATTTAGATAAATTTATTAATCATCCCTTGAATTCTCTTATATGAACATAGTAAGCAGAACAATCACAGGATTAGCATTAATTATTTTGGGAATAATTCTAATAGTAGTTTCTTTTAGCGAATCTCTATGGGTTTTAATATACGGAATTCCAATCCTCTTAATTGGATTTTTTATTCTCTTTAATAAACGAGAAGATAGAATTGAAGGAAGAAGGGATATGAAAGGAGGTAAAAGATGAAAGAGTTAATTATCACGACTGCTTTTGATATTCCTGGAAAAAAGGTTTTGAAGGTTCTTGGAATTGCTCGGGGAAATACTGTTCGTGCTAGAAACATTGGAAGAGATATTGGTGCAGGATTTAAAAATCTTGTAGGGGGAGAGGTCAAGACCTATACTGATATGACTTCTCAATCAAGGGATGAGGCTTTTAATAGAATGGTCAATTCTGCTGTAAAGATGGAGGCAGATGCTATTATTGGAATGAGATTTATGACTTCAATGGTTATGCAAGGGGCTTCTGAGATGCTTGCATATGGGACAGCTGTGAAATTGAAATAATTTTGATTTTAGAAAAAGCCTGCGGAGGGATTTGAACCCCCGACCTACTGATTACAAGTCAGTCGCTCTACCACTGAGCTACACAGGCATAAATTATTGAAAAAGAAATAGTTTAAAAGACTTCTTATTTTATGGTGCTTTTATATAGACAAACCGTCACAATATTATTTAAAAACATCCTTTTTTTGTTTTTTTTATGTATTCAATCAAAAAATTTCTTGAATACTTGAACTTTGAAAGCAAATCTTCTTTAAGAGAAAAATTAAAAAATGAAATTTCTTCAAGGGAAAATTTTCAAGCCCAAGTAATCAAAATCAATAATGAATTAAAAAGTGAAATTTTTTTAAGGGAAAATTCGCAATCCCAATTAATCAAAATCAATGATAAATTGGAAAAAGTATCTATGGAAAAAGAAGAATTTGAAGAGCTTTCTGAAATCTGTTTGAAAGAGAGGGATGAACTAAAAGAAGAATATGAAAATTTAAAATTATTTTTAACTCAAAAATCTTACAAAAAAATCATGGAAAATTTTTTTAGTTTATCTAAATTAGAAGCAAGTCTTTTATTAGAAGCTATTCCTAAAAAAACATCTGAAAAAAATTTTAAAGATAAGATAAAATATCAAAAAACCCATAGTGATCCAAGAAGATTTGATGAATTTTTAATTAAATTATCTAAAGTGAACTATGTTGATGAAATTCGTGGAGGGCAACAGACACATAGAAATGTTAAGAGGACCTTTTTTGATAGAATTGATAGGAAAAATGATATCTTTATTTTAGAGGGTTTATATGCGGAAAACGGATTCGGGAAATATATTTTTGTGAGTACAACTGCAAGAAATGAAAGAGAAGCAAATTATATTAAAGATTTTTTAAATTCCTTTTTAAGTAATTTTAGATAAAAATCTACACTCTTTTATTCTTTTTCAATTGCAAAGAAACGGATTTCGCAAAGGGAGAGCGGATATATCTTTTTGAGTTTTAAGCTTAAGGATTTTTGAATTTTGTTTTTCATGATTTCATCAAATAGGGTTTTTACACTCTTGGTTTTTACATATTCTGTTATTTCTTCATGTGCTTTCTCCCGAAGCGCTTTTCTGACAGCTTTTGAAACCTTTTTTCTCGTTATTAAAAAAGGCTTGATTCTCAATACAGCATCTTTACATTTAGTAGATATCGCATCCTCGATATAATTCACTCCTTTTCTCATCATTCTCCTGATAAAATAAGGCATAATCTTTATTTCTATAGGTTCTGCTACAGCTTTATCCCCTTCTACATGAACTTTTAACTTGAGAATTGTACCTTTTCCTCTGAGCAATCTTGTCAAGTCATACGCTATTATTCTTTTATCAAGTTCTTTAATGTCATAGCCATAAAGTTGAGTTTCTTTCTTTATTATGGGCATATCAACATCAAAAAATTTCTGTTTTCTTTTTGCTTGTGCCATTTTATTCTTGTATTACTTTCCCTGCTCTTTTCCCTTTTTTCTGATATTTTGCCTTACCACATACATCACAGACATAAAGGAAATTTGTTTTTTTAGTTGTTTTTGATTTTCTTTTGAATTTTGATACAGGTGGTTTAGAGCCCCATTTCCCTTTATTTCCTATTCCGCGCCCTAGTCCGCGTGATTTTGCCCTTGCAATACTACCTCTTGTAAGTGTTCCTCTTTGAAATCCTGTTCCCACTAATTTTATTTTTTGTTTTGTTTTTTTGTTACAATAAGGGCAATACCTGTTTATTGTTTTTGGAACTTTCATATTAAATCTTAGAGAAGTTGGTTTTTAAAGATTATTAATGAATTTTTTGAACCCTATCAAAGTGGCCCCGCCCAGAATCGAACTGGGGTTACTTCCACGTCAAGGAAGCGTCTTAACCACTGGACTACGAGGCCTCTTTATTTTTTAGTTCTTAGAAATATTTAAATATAATGCTTACCTTTTTTGTTCTATGAGAAAACAAAAGCTGAGGGTGTTATTCATGTTCATATACATTATTTTTGCCCTGTATTTTTTAAATTATCCTTTTGGAATTATAAAAATTCCAGAAAGTTTTTCCACTATTGAATCTTGGATAATTTTTATTGGGGGAATTCTGCTTGTAATAGGGGGATTCAGTTATTTTAGAAAAGGAAGAATTCCTTATTGATATTAATTTAATGCCAATTTATTCTATTTTTATCAATAAATTTATATTGGTGCCTTTCTATGTTCTTACTTATTAATTAACTTAGTAAATAAGTTATTAAGAAACATTTATATATTATTATTTTTTTACATTAAAATTAAGGGGTGCACATGAAAAAATATTTGCTTCTTGTGGAAGATGAAAAACTTTGGGAAAAGTTTAAACAGAGTATAATAAAAGATATTAATACTGAAATATTGGAACTTATAAGAAAAAAAATATCAGGAGAGAAAAAAAATGAAAATTAAAAAGAAGAGGGGGCAGGTGACAATTTTTATTATTATTGCATTACTTCTTGTTGCAGCAGTCATTGTCTATTTTTTTCTTAGAACTAGTTTAATTAAAACATCTATTCCGGCAGAAGTTCAACCAATTTATACTACTTTTTTAACTTGCTTAGAAGACGATACTTCAACCGGGATAAGTCTTTTACAAAGTCAAGGAGGTTATATTGAATTACCTGAATTTGAGCCTGGTTCAACATATATGTCTTTTTCTTCTCAGTTAAATTTTTTTGGAAACCCAATTCCTTATTGGTATTATGTTTCTGGAAATAATATCGAAAAAGAACAGGTCCCTACAAAAGAAGATATGGGGCAACAGCTTGAAAATTTTATTGAGGATAGGGTAAATAATTGCAATTTTAATTCTTATTATGAACAGGGATTTGAAATTTCGTTATCAGAATCAACAGCAAAGGCGACAATCAAAGGCAAAACAGTTGAAATTAACTTTGATGCAAATTTAAACATAATTTTAGGTGAGGAAGATGTATTAATAAGAACCCATAAGATTTCCATCAAATCAAGTTTAGGCTCTTTATATGATTCTGCAAAAAAAGTTTATGATGAACAGCAAAAAAGTTTATTTTTGGAAGAGTATGCAATTGATACATTAAGACTCTATGCTCCTGTTGATGGTACAGAAATTACTTGTTCTCCTCTTACTTGGGTTGCTGATGAAGTTTTTGATGATTTGCAAGAAGCTATAGAAGCAAATACCTTGGCACTTAATACTAACGTGGACGCTAATGATTATTTTATTCTTGATATTCCTATCAATGATGAAGTAAGATTTTTGACTTCAAAAAATTGGCCACATAGTTTTGAAGTTATACCTTCTGAAGAAAACCTTTTAATAGCAAACCCAGTAGGAAACCAACCAGGTTTAGGAATTATGGGTTTTTGTTATGTTCCTTATCATTTTGTATATAACCTGCAATATCCTGTTCTTGTGCAGGTTTATTCTGGAGAGGAAATTTTCCAATTCCCTATGGCAGTTATTATTCAAAACAACAATCCTAGGCAATCTCTTGATGTAGGTGCTGTTCAAATGATTGTTCCAGAACTTTGCACATATAAGAACACAAAAGTACAAGTTAGTGTGGAAGATAGACAAGGAAATCCGATTAACGCAGATATTTCTTACGAATGTTTTGGGAATAAGTGTAATATAGGAAAAGCAGAATCTGGTTTCTTGAGTGAGAATTTTCCACAATGTGTGAATGGATATGTTTTAGCAAATGCTGATGGGTTTTCTGAAGCAAAATATTTGGTTTCAACAGTTTCTCCTGGAAGTGTGGATATTATTATAGAAAAAATTCATGTTAAGGACATTCAATTAAAACTTAATGGTGTGAGTTATAATGGTGATGCAATAATTTATTTCACATCTGGTGAAGATACAAAAGTAGTTGCTTATCCAGAACAGAGAAATGTTGGGCTTAGCGAAGGACAGTATGAAATTCAAGTTCATCTTTATCAAGATTCATCAATAAATATTGGGGCTGCAGTAACAGAGCAATGTATAGATGTTCCAAGGTCAGGAATTTTAGGAATTTTTGGATCAACAGAAGAAAGATGTTTTGAAATTGATATCCCTGAGCAAATCATATCCCAGGCCCTTGTTGGAGGGGGAAAACAAAATTATTATCTTTTGGAATCTGAGCTAACAGGTTCAGATACTATTGAAATAAATGCACAAGGTCTTCCATCACCAGAGACAATTGAACAATTGCAGGATAATTATTTTTTGTTCGAAAGCCAGGGTCTTGACATAAATTTAATATGAGAGAAAAAATTTTAATTAGGCAGAAGAAGAATCTTAGAAGTTTAAGCTTAATTGTAGGTTTATTTTTGTTAATACTTCTTACAACTTCTATTGTTTCAGCATATGCTCGTCAGAATATTGCTTATACTCCTACTGCTGTCCCATATACAGGGCAAGCTGAATTTCCTTTGTTTGATAGATCGATGTGTGGAGCAGGGCAAGATTTTATTATGCAAATTTCTCCTATAGGATGTACTCCCTCTGTTGTTAGAAGTGATTTACTCGAAGACCAGAACGTCCCTATTTTTTGCCCAATAACTGCAACACAGCTTAATCCTTTGATAGATATAGAAGCTATAAAAACAATAAATATGCATCTTAATGGTTCCTCACCTTATATTCAAGGGATTTCTTATCTGCCAGCAAGAGCTGCTTTAGGAAAGTATGGCGGAGAAGTTAATTCTCCTGTTTTAAATAATCTTGGTTATGCTGTTATAATTTTAAAACAGCAGAGAAACCAAACAACAATGCCTGATTCTGTTTCAGGAAATTTGGTTGCGAAAATAAGATATGATATAAAAAACGCATTTGGAGTTGGACAGGCTAATTTTTATCTTCCTGAGTTAAATGATGAAGAATGGGAAAATACATTTACTCAATATGGTTTCTGGGATGGTCGTGGATATTTGAGGGCAGAAGGAATTGATGAAGATAGTGCATCTATATCGATTTATTCAGATAGAGAAACATATGGATTTGGAAAATCAGGAGAGAAGAGAAAACTTTCAAGTATGATTTTGAATGTGGGAGAAGAATCACCAGAAATACCTATGCCTGGATTTGATTATTGTTTAGGAAGTATGAAATTAAAATTAAATGGGCTTGAAACTCCTGGCACGAGAATAAAATTAAATATCAATGGAGATGTTGTCGAGGTTAAAGAGAATGAAAAATTTTTGGATAATAAGTGTCAAGTGAGAGATATGGATAAACAAGGAATTGTCCAAAAGACAACGATAAGATGTGATACAGATGATGGAAGAAAAACTTTTCCTTTGGTTATTAGTCCAAGAATAAATTTGAGTATTGATGGTGCATCGAAAGAATATGGGGTAGGAGATAGGTTATATACAGATAAAAAAGGAGAAAAAACAATATATCTTGTCTATATAAGTACGAAAGGAGATTCGAGAAATGAAGAAGATTTGTTTATTGTTACTGCTGCGATTCCAGGAATTAAGGATAGACTTGCAGAAGAAGAAATGATATCTATATCTAATTTTATAAAAAAGCAAGAGAGTATAGGAAAAACAAATACTCTTGCAGGAATTACTCTTGATGTTGTCAAAACATATTTATCTGCAGGAGAATCGGTTCTTAGATATATTGTTCAAGGGCAAGGATTTAGAACTATCTATTTCGGAATTCCTGAAGAAATTTCTGAAAAACAAGTTTCGCTTTTAGGATTTGTAGGAGCACGAGATATAGAACTCTCTGAAGACATTAAGGATTATTATGAAAGAGCAATAGATGATTATGATGATGTTATTGATAGTTTTTCTTCAGAAAAATATCCCTCTGAAGATACAAGGACGCTTGGAGAAAAAGCTTTAATCAAAAAAATAGAATTTGCAGAAGATATGAATCAAAAAAGAACAACTGCAGAATTATGTGAAGAATTTGAGAACAATTATCCAAATTCTGCAATTCCTTTAATTTGTAATGAAGTTCATAAGCTTTCAAGTCCTGAAAGCGCAGTGCGAGACGTTGAGATTGATGGAAGAATCAAAAGAATTTCTTTTGATGGAATAAGAGAGCCAAATTTTAAAGAATTTGGAATAAATCTTCTTGTTAAAGACCCACAAGGAAAAATAACAACTTATGATTTAAGGAAAGATGACATTTTATATCTAGATGAATCTGAAACCCATTTTGTTCAAATAGTTGATCTTGATGAGGATTCTGCTAAGTTTCGTGTTAATTTAGAAAAAACAAGTGCTATAGAAAACGTAAAACAATTTGTTACACAGGTTAATGATGTTCAAACCCTTAAATTAGATTTCCCTAATGACTTTGGTAGCCAGTATCTTTTTACTTTACAGACAATTAACCTGAAAAAATTAGCAAAGGTGTCTGTTATTCCAAATGTGAAATATTCTGAGACACAGGCAGACTTTTCTTTTAAAATAGGAATTGAAAAGCGTGGAATTCAATTATCTCCTGAAAAAGCAGCAGAGAAAATTGAGTCTTTGAATCAGACAATTTCTAAGTGGGAAAATATAAACGAGAAACTTGGAAAAGTTGTTACTGGTTTTAAATATGGTTGTCTTGGAGTAGGAGCTGGGCTTACTGTTAAAAACTTTCTTGATAATCTTCAAGGAAGAGGGGTTGCAAGGAACAAAGTTATGAGGGGTGATGCAGGATGGTTTGAAATATGTGAAACATCTATTGATGCTAAATCTAAGATTGGTGATAAAGGCCCATGGACAGACATTGATTCCTGTCTTCTCGATAATAGTGATGCAATTAATGCAGCTGTTGATGTTTATGCAAATGCAATGGAAAAACAAAATGAAGAATTTGAAATATTACAGGAATTACACAAAATTAAAGGAGGTTTCTTGAGTGAGGATGTTATAAATACAGATGCTGTGGAAAAAGATTTCATTGACAAGTTTTTTAATGAATTGGATTCAAATCTCGTTGGAGTTAATACGATAAAAGTTGGGGGGAAAGATGTTGATGTTTCAAAAATAGTAGATGAAATTAATCCTAATACAGTTTCATTAACACAAGTAAGAAATCTTCTATTAAATTCAAGGCTTTTGAGTTCTAGCGATGAAAATGTAAAAAATATCGCGCTGAGCCAGATAAATTCAGATCTTGGAGACATTTGGGTTAATAGTGAAAACATTATTGAAAGACAGGATGTGGAAGAGAGATATGGAATTCCTGCAACCATTGGCTCGTCAAATGCAAAATTAATAGAGTTTGCAATCACAAAAGTAGAAACTTTTGAAAATGCAAAAAGTAAAAATAATTTTGTAGGAGGAGAAAACATAAATGATGAGAGTTTTGTTCATATTTACAAAGATAAATCTAATGCAAAAGAGTATCTTTTAATTTTGGATAATGATTATGTGGTTCAACAAACCCATCAGATTTCTGGAAATGTTTTAACCCTTGAAGGAATTAAAGTAGGAGAAGAAACTGATCCAAACCCATTGGGTCTTGCTATTGAATATTTCGATAGCACAACTTATAAAAATAAATATAATAATGCCGAGATAAAATATTACGAGACAGCTCCTTACAAAGGGCTTCCTGCAATTGTTCCTTTTGATATTAAAAACGGATGGTATGCTGCGATTAAATCCACATTACCAATAGGGGGAAACATAAAGGCTTATGATGATTCTGGAAGAATTTCTAGTTTTTGGTTGTGTAATATTGGACAAAATAAAAGAGAAGAATTTAATTCAGGAATAGGAGATGATGTTTGTGAGATGATTAATCTTGGAACAGGACAACCATATAATCAGTTTTATGGGCTTGAAAAAAGTGAAGCTTCAAGAATTGTTTCATGTGCTATCGATGCAATTGAAGATGCTTCCAGCCCAGGAGCTTATAGTGCAGGAGTAAGAAGTGTAAGAATAAGTACTTCATGTGGGGGAACATTAAATATCAAAGTTGGTAATCCTGCAATTAATATTCCAGATATAGAATGTCAAGATTTCATGTCTCCTTCAGATTGTAATTTGTTGTTTAATGTTTGTGACCCTGTTGTATGTCCTAGTTCGAGATGTGACTTAGGTGGTACATATCCTGTTAAAGATGTTGTGCAATCAGGAATTATTGGAAGTCTTGCACTTTGTCTTCCAAATTTCCCAGAAGTAAAAGTTCCTATATGTCTTTCAGGAGTTCATGCAGGACTTGAAAGTTATTTAACTGTTCTTAATTCTCATCAAGAATGTTTACAGACAAGTCTTGAAACAGGACAAACTGTGGGAATTTGTGACGAGATTTATAGTATACATATGTGTGAATTTTTCTGGAGGCAAGCTCTTCCTTTGGCAGAGATTACAATTCCTAAGGTAATCGGGGCTGTGCTTGGACAAAATGTTCGCGGAGGAGGAGAGTATTTAGGAGTTCAAGATGCATGGCAAAGAGCATCTGATTCTGTAGATTACTTTACACAATATTACGCTGCAAATTCTTTCAAAGGATTTAAAGCAAGAACAGCAGAAGGTGTTGGAACAGAAGTGTGTAAGGGGTTTGTTTCTCTAACAACTCCACAAGGAGGTAATTTGTTAGACGCCCTCGTAGCTCCAGATTCCCCCTCTCAATTTTATGGGAGATTTGATGAAATTCCATTTACCACAGCAACTAATCCACCAACTTCTCACTATAAAGTATTTTATCATATTTATGCAGGAAAAGATTTGCCAGCCTATTTCCAGGTTTATCTTCACGGAACAGGAAGTTCGTTCTTCCAAGATACTACATTTAGAAGAATTGTTGCTCAAGGATTTATCAAGGCAGGAGAGTATGAGACACAGACTATAGACTTTACTGCTCCTTCAGGTTATCAAGAAATGTGCATTGTTGTTAATGGTCAAGAAGAGTGCGGATTTAAACAAGTTACAACAGACTTTGGAATAAATTATATTACAGAACAATATGTTGCGTCTCAAGCAAAGCAGATAGACATTAGAACAGAGGCGGCGTGTGTTTCAGGAACTCCAAGTATGTACAGTTTGCTAAGTCCTAATCTTCAGGCAGGAGCAGAAGAAATGGTAAATCCAGCAATTTACAATAGGGGAATCACTAGAATTTGTGCAACAGACGATCCTGGAAAAACCACGGACCCTGCAGCAGGAACAAATAAATCAAGATGGCAACCAGTAGGATATTGTGGAAATGAGGGGATAAAATGCTGGCTTGATACACGCAGTGTTAAAGATACAATAAAATCAACAAAGATTGAAGGCGAAGTACTTGGAGAGGTTGGTGAAAATTATCTAGATGTTCTTAAGAAAGAATATGGTTATGTAGAAGACTTTGATGCCCTTGTTGAGGAGATTGAAGCAGAAACAAGTGCAGGACAAATTGAAAAGATTAATGAGAATTATGACAGGGTTTTCTATAATCATGAGAAAGGTTATTTGACTTTGTTGAGGGCAGATGCTTATGCATGGTTAGCTTCTTCCATGAAAACAGAAATAGAGCCTATTGGAGGAAGTGATGCAGGAGGGGGTTCTGGAGGAAGTTCTGGAGGGGGTGTTTCTATTGTTTCTGTTCGTGGTGGTTTTATTGATTCTTGTATAGATTGTGGAAAAGGAATTGTCAATCCTTGTGATGAAGAAGAATGTCTTGCTATAGGGGAAAGAATGGGAAAAGAATGTATTTTTAAAAGAACATTTCTGGGTTTAGCTAATCAATGTATTGAAAAAGAAGAGGAAGAAATCTGCTCGATAGAAGAAGAATGTAAAAAATATCTTGGAGAAATAATAGTTGAATTAGCAAAGACGAAAAAAGGATCTATAAATGATGCAGATGTGAAAGCAGACACAGGAGCAGAATCATTTGAATGTTTGGTTTTGCAAGTTGCATATGCAGAAAGTGGAATAAGGCACTGCAAACAATATAGAGATCCAGCAGGAAATCCTTTATATTGTGATGGAGATAGAGATGAACTTATAGCAGGAGATGGAGGAGATAGTTTAGGTGTTATGCAGATAAATACACAGGTACATTCAAATGTAGATGTTGCTGATTTTGAAGAAAATGTGAATAAAGGAATTGATTTGTTGATACAGAATTATAATCCTTCAGAAAAAATTTATGAGTGTTATGAACAAACAGAAGGGGATTTTGTTTTAGTAAATTATAAAGGATGGAAACGTGCTTTGAGAGCTTATAATGGGTGGAATTCTCCTCCTTATTGTAACTCGGGAAATCCTAATTATGTAGATGATGTTATTTCTTATGAGGGTACTATAAAAGGGTTGTTCCCTGAAATTTGTTCTTGAGAGAATTTTAAGAAAATGCGGAGACTAGGATTCGAACCTAGGTAAGCACTAAGCTAACAGGTCCTAAACCTGTCCCGTTTGACCACTCCGGCATCTCCGCTTAAACTATAATTATTCTGAGAAAAAGCAATATAAAAAGATTTACTTCTTGGTTTTCATCTCTACTTCTTTTTGTTTTATCTTGTCTTCGAGTTCAAGTTTTTCTATCAATTCTTTGTAACGATTCCTAATTGTTACCTCTGTTATTCCTGCAATATCTGCAACTTCTCTCTGGGTTTTCTTTTCATCATTCATCAAAGCTGCTACATAAAGTGCTGCAGCAGCAATTCCTGCAGGACCTCTTCCAGAAGTTAATTCAACCTCTTCAGCTCTTTTTAGAACCTTAAGGGCATCGTTTTGTGTTTTTGGAGATAGTTTTAATACAGAAGAAAATCTTGAGATATAATCTTTCGGAGCACTCTGTTTTACTTTTATGCCGAGCCTTCTTATTATAAATCTATAAGTTCTTCCTATTTCTTTTCTTTCTACATCAGAAGCAGTAGCCATTTCATCAAGTGTCCTTGGGATGTTATAAGATCTACAGGCTGCATAAAGGCATGCAGCTATTACAGATTCCATGCTTCTCCCACGCACAAGTCCTCTCTGTAGAACAAAATTATAAATTCTAGCAGCATCATCCCTCACAACGTTTGGGAGATTTAGATAAGAAGCTATAACTCTTAATTCAGCCATAGCGAGTCTGAGGTTTCTTTCAATGCTCGTAGAGACCCTTTCTTGCCACTTTTTTAATCTTAAGAATTTTCGGGTTTGTTTTGGTTCAAGCCTGTAGATATCTGAAATTTCTCCGACATTGGTTGTGAGCCCTTTGTCAAACTTCTGGATGCTTGTTGGTGCTCCACCCCTCCCTTTTTTTTCTCCTTTATCAAATTTTCCAGAAAGATCTATGCCTGTATCAACCATTTTTTCCTCTACAACAAGACCACAATCATTGCAGATAATCTCTCCTAAATGAGAATCATAAGTAAGATGAATACTGTTACATTCAGGACACTTTTTTATAAACGTCATTTTTCAGAAAATTGAAGGTTTAATTTTATTACTTTTGGGTTGGATAAAAAGCTTTAAAAAGTTCTTATGCATTTCCTTTATAAACCTTTCTCCTTTTATAAAGCTTTCTATTTAAGATTCAGTTTTTTCTATTAGAATTCCGTTAATTACACCGTCCTGGCTCGGACGATTTGTTATTTTAACTTTCCCCATATCTGTTTCAACAATAGTTCCTTTTGTGAGAATATTTTGTCTTGCCAGAAATCTATTTGAAGGGGTCTCGAGAACGTTTTTTATTTCAGATTTTACCATTTTATTTTCTGATTTTACATTTATGATTTTGCCTTTTAATAAAAAAGTTTTTTTATTTCCCCCTCTTGCCCTAATTGTTTTTCTTTTTTCTTCACCAAGTTTAATCTTTCTTATTTGTCCTGGAAATTCAAAGAATTTTTTCTTTCTCGATTTTTTATATCTGCCACCAGATACTTTTTTGCCTTTTTTCATAACAGAGGAAATTTGATTTTTATTTAAATAACTTTCTGTTTAATCATTTTAGTAAGAATAGCGAAATATTTATAAACAGACCCTACAGAAAGTAAATATAAAAGCAAAATGGTTAACGGAATTGAAAGGCCCCTCGATCTTTTGAACAACTCAAAAGGAAAAGAAATTCTTGTACATCTAAAAGGAGATAAACAATTTGTAGGAACTTTGTTAGCTTTTGATATTCATATAAATCTTGTTCTTGATAACATAAAAGAAATAGAGAAGAACGAAGTGAAAAGAAACTTGGGTTTGACTTTTTTGAGAGGAGATACTATTATATTTATTTCTCCTGCTTCAACAGCTCTGAAGAAAGAATAATTCTTTTAAGTTAAATTATTAAATAACTTTTACTTATGTCTTTTATGCCAGAAAAAATAAAAGTTACTTTCTTAGGAACTTCTGATTCAGTTCCAAGTGCTGCGAGAAATCACCCTGCGATTTTATTGACCTATCAAGGCGAAAACATTCTAATCGATTGTGGTGAAGGAACCCAGAGACAATTTAGAAAAGCTAAGCTAAATCCATGCAAAGTAAACCGAATTTTGATTACACATTGGCATGCAGATCATGTTCTTGGAATTCCTGGAATGATTAAAACTCTTACCTTAAGTGGATACAAGAAAACTCTCTACATTTATGGGCCCAAAGGAACTAAATCTTTTATGACAATTCTTTTGAATCTATTTGCATTTAGACATGAATATCCTATAAAAGTACTGGAAGTTGAAGGAAAATTTTTTGAGACTAAAGACTTCTATCTCGAAGCTGAAAAGATGAGCCATAGGATTCCTTGTAACGCCTATTCTTTTGTGAAAAAAGGAAATCTAAGGATTGATAAAAAAAAGTTACAAAAATTAAAAATTCCTTCTGGATCTCATTTACAAAAATTAAAACAAGGAAAAAATATAGTCTATAAAGGAAAAAAATATCTGGCAAAGAATTTAACTTACAAGCAAGGAGAAAAAAAGATATCTGTTGTTCTCGACACCTCTTTTAATAAAAAAATAACACCTTTTGTTAAAAATTCTGACATTTTTATTTGTGAATCTACTTTTATGTCTCCTCTTACAAAGATAGCGGAAGAACGTCATCATCTAACTGTAAAACAAGTAGCAGAAATAGCTAAGAAATCCGGAACAAAAAAGCTTTTTTTAATGCACATAAGCCAGAGATATTCTAAAGAACTGAAAAAAATTCTTGCTGAAGCGAAAAAGACGTTTAAAAATTCCCATATATCTAAAGACCTAGATCAGATTGAACTTTAAACACAAAGATTTTAAATAGAACTTTTTCTTCTTTTTTTAAAGCCCCTGTAGCTCAGTCTGGATAGAGCGACTGCCTTCTAGGGATTGTTTCCATTAGGGAACAAGAATGTTTCGGAATCCGAAGCAAGCAGTAGGTCGCAGGTTCAAATCCTGTCGGGGGCATGTGCGGGGATGGCGAAGTGGTTAACGCGCTCGGCTGCAACCCGAGTATTCCTGGGTTCAAATCCCAGTCCTCGCTTTTTTGAAAATGCGTAAAATAAATCCTTCAAAATTTAAGTGGAAAGACAGTGGTAATGGATATTCTAGAAAAATATTTATGGCTACAAAAAACAAAAAAAATAAGAAATGCAAGGTTCAATTTGTGCGCATTCCCCCGAATACTCTTGTTAAAGCACATTTTCATAAAGGTCAAACAGAATCTGAGTATGTGATTTCTGGTTCAGGCTCTGTAAAATCTGGAAAACAAATTATACAATTACGTCCTGGAACTCTTTTTATTGTAGGGCCAAATGAATTCCACGAAGTCAAAAGCGGAAGTAAAGGATTATTATTATTTGTCACTAAAGCTAATTATAGTGACGATACAGAGTGGTTTGAATAAAATGAAGAAAATATATTTAATTCATGGATGGGGTGGGGATTCTAGTGGAGGATGGTTTGATTGGTTAAAGAAAGAGCTTAAAGCAAAAGGCCATCAGATTAAGGCATTTGATATGCCAAATACAGACGAACCGAAAATAGAGGAATGGGTTGGTTATCTAAGGGAAAACATTAATCCTGATGATGTTGATGAACACACTTATTTTGTTGGGCATAGTATTGGTTGCCAAACAATAATTAGGTTTTTGGAAAAAATGCACAAACACAAAAAAGTAGGTGGTTGTGTTTTTGTAGCAGGTTGGTTTGATCTAATTAATTTAGAACCAGAAGAACTTTTAATTGCACATCCATGGATAAATTCTAAAATACACTTTGAAAGGGTTCTTGATCATTGTAATAATTTCTTAGCAATCTTTTCAGATAATGATCCTTATGTTCATCTTGACGAAATTAAGAAATTCGAAGAAAATCTTGGAGCTAAAATAATTATTAAGCACGACGAAAAACATTTTAATGAGACCGAGGAGATTTTGGATATTTTAAAATTCCTAAAATAAAATTCATATAAAATATCTAATAAAGCATAAAATAAACTATATATTCTATTTTGAAAAAGTTTTTAAACTAAAAAAACTAAATTAATCTAATGAAAAAAGGTGCATCTTATGTTGTGATGATTGTTTTGATCGCAGCAGTTTTACTTTTATTATATTCTTCTGGCCCGAGGTTTACAGGATATGCTATTCTTCCAGAATATGAAAATCAGACATCTTGCGAAGACGCAGAATATGTTTGGGAAATTTTAACTGAAGAGAATTGTACTACTGTAACCACGTGTCTAAATGAAACTGTTGATTGTGAACCTTGTTTAGAATATGAAGATATTAATGGGACTCAAGGGGATTGTATTG